>JAFDHD010000049.1 GCA_019308995.1 Deltaproteobacteria bacterium
CTACACTCCCTGATTATCCAATAATATCAATAGGTTAGCGTTTAATATTTTCCCTGCAATATCAGCTACTTATCTATGTTGTAGCACTACAACGCCAAGATTTATTCCTCGAAATAATAAATATTATCAATAAGATACACCATCCAATCTCACCAATGAATTCTGGAACATGGGCTTAAAGTATACATAGCGACATAAGTAATTGCGCATATGTATTTAGGCTTTCAGCAGTCTGCACTTAGCTTTCAGCTAAAAATAGAAACATATACCATCCTTTTCAGCTGACGGCTGATAGCCCGATGAATCCACTCGGAGCTCGAAGACGCATAGCAGGCCTGAGATTCGCAGATACATATGACGCCGTGTATAGTCTCCTCTGTGAATTGGATTTAAAATTTCAAACTAAAGATGTGAAATGAAGATTTGCCTATTACAATAATTTCTCTTTACTGAGAGCTATCTAAAACGTCGGGGGCTTAGGCCGTATTTCTTGACCTTATAACGAATGACACGTTCTGTGCTCTGGAGGATGCGGGCGGCTTTAGCCATGTTCCCCTGAGAGGATTTAAGGGCGTCGGTGATGAGGTCCTTTTCCACCTTGGCGATTGCTTTATCTAAAGAGGTCGAGATTTCGGTGGCAGATGCCTCAGCCGTCTGCAGGGAAGGCGGCAGGTGATAGGCGTGAATGACCGCCTCAGTTGACAGGAGAACCGCTCTTTCGATACAGTTTTCCAACTCGCGGACGTTGCCCGGCCAGTGGTAGCTCGTCAGGGCGTCGAGCGCAGGCGTGGAGAGTCGCCGGACATCCTTCTGGTGGCGTTGAGCGTAATGTTCGACGAAATGGTCTGCCAGCAGAAGAATGTCAGTCGGGCGCTCCCGAAGGGGCGGCAGAAAGATAGGAAAGACATTGAGCCGCCAGTAAAGGTCTTCCCGAAACTCACCCTGTTCCATGGCCTGTTCCAGATTCCTGTTGGTGGCGGTAATGATCCGCACATCCACCTTGCGGGGCTTGATGCCTCCAACCCGCTCGATCTCCCTTTCCTGCAGAACCCGCAGCAGCTTGGCCTGAACTTCGATCGGAACAGAACCGATCTCGTCGAGGAAAAGAGTTCCCTGATTGGCTAACTCGAACCGGCCGGGTTTGTCCTTGACCGCGCCAGTAAAGGCCCCTTGGACATGTCCAAAAAGTTCACTTTCCATCAGGGAGGAAGGCAGGGCTGAGCAGTTCACTTTGATGAAAGGGCCTTTGGCTCGCGGGCTGTTGTAGTGAATCGCCGAGGCGACCAGCTCCTTGCCTGTGCCTGATTCGCCTCTAATAAGGACAGTGGCTGTTGAGCCTGAGACCTGCTCGATCAGATGGAAAACCTCCCGCATCTTGTTTGAGTTGCCTATGATATTGGTCGTGGCGTACTTATCGGCCAGGGCCTGCGTTAGGCGTAAATTTTCTCGACGCAGCCGCTCTTTTTCCCGGTTCAGGGTTCCCAGGTTGACGGCAATGCGGGCAATGAGACTAGCAATGATGGTTAAAAACCGCAGATCAGCCCCCAGGGCCGTCTCGCCCTGAAAGATCCGGTCTGCGGAAATCGTACCAATGACTTTAGTTCCTGACTTTATAGGCACACACAGAAAAGAAGTGTCCTCATCAGGTCTTTGACGCCGAACGTGCGTCTTGTCCAGGAAAAGAGGCTCCTCACTGATGTGAGGGACAACCATCGGCTCACCGGTTTCCACGACCCGGCCGGTGATACCTTCACCCAGCTTGTACTGGCCCCGGCGGGCGGCATGAACGGACATCCCATGAGCCACCTCAACCTGAACCAGGTCTTCATCCGGGCTGATCAGGGTCACCATGCCATGGTGCATATCCATCCGCCTGTCCAGGATGTCCAGAACATCGTAAAGGGCCTGCCGCAAGTCAAGAGTCGCGCTAACCGCCTTGGCCACCTCGTAGAGCGTGGTAAGCTCCTCCGGACTTGTGGCCTCTGGTTCATTGTTTTTATTAATTTTATCCATAGTATACAATATTCACCGGGGGAAGACCCCGGAGTCTCTAATGAGGAAGATTATACCATAAACTGACAAGATTGTCGGATGATTTAACATGCCAGAAGGAATAAAATGAAAAAAAGGACCTGTCAGGAGGGCTAAAGAATTACGATCTCATCCCCGGGTCTTACCTTACCCGGAGTAATGACTTTGAAGAACACACCTTCGGTCGGCATGACACATTTACCGACCGCTTTCAATATCGCGCACCCGGAGTGGCATTCCTTACCGATCTGGGTCAGTTCCAGTACGGCCTCAGGTCCGATTCGGACCCGGGTCCCAATTTTCAGGCCGGTCAGGTCAAGGCCTTGGGTGGTAATGTTTTCAGCAAAGTCACCTGGGGCCAGGTCCAGGCCTTCGGCTTTCATCTTGTCAATACTTTCCTGGGCTAAAAGGCTGACCTGACGATGCCAGTCACCGGCATGAGCGTCATCTTCAAGACCGTGGTTGACGATGAGTCTGGAGAAAGGGACATTCTCTTTTTTAACCCCTTTTGCTCGACTGATGGAAACGGCGACTACTTTCATGAAATCCTCTTCTTTAGGCTTGAATAAGGCTTGAATGTCTTCCCCTGTGCCTTGAAAATGAAGGGGGCTGTTCCATTCTGGATCGGCCTTTACTCTTATCAGATTTTAGGATTAAACTCAATGATTGGTAGGCTGGGGCCTTCCAGGTGCTGGCAGATCAGGCGGCTTCGGCTAATATTTCTAACGAACCATGAGGTATCCTTCAAGTCTGGCCTAAAATCACTTCGGTTATGACCGTTTTTCAAACGACGTGAACAAATAAGCACGGCTGATGGTTATCCATACAATTTGTCAGTTCAATATTGTTTGACTTATGCTGTAAACTCTGCTTAACTGCTGTCTTTAAAAGGATTCTTGGTGGTCAATGGATGAGCCTCAGACTCGATGATTTCAATTTTCACCTCCCGCATGAACTGATTGCCCAGAGGCCGGCCGGCCGGAGAGACGAATCCAGGTTAATGGTCCTGGACCGAGCCTCAGGGGACATTGAGCACGCCCGATTCGCCGACCTGGGCAGATGGCTGACCCCGGGCAGCCTTATTGTGGTCAATGACGCGCGGGTGGTTCCGGTGCGTCTCTGGGGCCGGAAGGAGAGCGGAGCCCGAATCGAGGTCGTGATCCTCAAGCCGCCTCCGCCAGAGGCCGAGCCGGGGGAGTATGAAATTGAATGCCTGGCCAGACCCGCCAGACGATTAAAGCCGGGGGTCCGGCTTTATTTTGGGCTCAAGCTGAGCGCAGAGGTGGTTCGTGTCCTAAAATCCGGCCGGACAATCTTCAGGTTCTGTTTCAAAGAGGCGCCCGTACCAACGCTGGAGTCTATCGGCCATATGCCTCTGCCGCCATACATCAACCGCACAAACGATGACGGGCAGGAGTCTGAACTGGACCGCACACGGTACCAGACGGTCTACTCCAGGACTCCAGGGGCCGTGGCCGCGCCGACGGCGGGCCTGCATTTTACCGAGGAATTACTTGAGGCATTGAAAAACCAGGGATTTAATATCGTCACCTTAACCCTGCTGGTCGGGTATGGCACCTTTGCCCCGGTGCGCGAACAGGATATTACCCGGCACCGGATCGAGGCTGAAGGGATCATCCTGCCAGCAGAAACAGCAGATAAAGTGAACCAGGCCAAGGCTACAGGCCAGGCAGTCACCACGGTCGGAACAACCGGGGTCCGCTCCCTCGAATTCGCGGCCCGTCAGAACGGTCTGCTTAAACCTTTCCAGGGAATGTGCGACCTCTTTATCTATCCAGGCTTTAAGTTTAAAATGGTCAACCACCTGGTGACGAATTTCCACCTGCCTCGCTCCAGCCTATTGATGCTTGTGGCCGCCTTTGCCGGTCTTAAAACGATCCTTGAGGCCTACCGGGTGGCCGTGGTTGAGCGTTACAGATTTTACAGTTACGGTGACGCGATGCTGATTCTTTAAATCATGGATTATGGTCATCGTAAATCAACGTTCTTTGACATTCACGATCCTGGCCAAAGATTCAGGAACCCGGGCTCGGGCCGGAGTAATTAATACGGCTCACCGTCAGATTCCGACCCCGTGTTTCATGCCCGTGGGCACTCAGGGGACGGTCAAGGCCGTGGGACCGGACGACCTGATCAAGGTCGGCGCCAGGATGCTTCTGGCCAACACCTATCATCTACTCATTCGTCCCGGCCCGGATGTCGTCCGCCGCCTGGGAGGCCTCCATGCCTTTATGGGATGGGAGGGGCCGATTTTGACTGACTCCGGTGGTTTCCAGGTCTTCTCTTTGACCAGCCTGCGAAAGGTCAGCCAGGAAGGGATCACTTTCAGGTCTCACCTCGATGGGTCAGAAATTTTCCTGACCCCGGAAAAGGCCGTGGCAGTGCAGGAAACGCTGGACCCGGATATTATGATGGCCCTGGATGAGTGCACACCCTACCCGGCCAGCCGAGATCAGACAGCTGCTTCTGCGGAGTTGACCTTAAGCTGGGCCAAACGCTGTCTTATGGCACAGAACCCTGAGAAATCTCCAGCTATGTTCGGTATCATCCAGGGAGGAATGTACCCGGATTTAAGGCGCGAGGCGGCCCGAGCCGTGACAGACCTGGGCTTCCCCGGCCTGGCTCTCGGCGGGCTGGCCGTGGGGGAGGAGGCGGCCGTCAGGATGGAGATGATAGAGGCGGCCGTTGAAGTTATCACGCCAGACAGGCCGTTATACCTCATGGGCCTGGGGACCCCTGAAGACCTGGTCGAAGGCATCGCTCGAGGGGCTGACCTTTTTGATTGCGTCTTGCCGACCCGGAACGCCCGTAATGGGCAGCTTTTTACCCGGAAAGGCCGGCTGGTGATCAAGCAGGCGCAGTACAGAGACGACAAACGCCCGGTGGAGGAAGGCTGCGGGTGTTACACCTGCCGCCGATTCTCGCGCGGCTACCTGCGGCACCTGTTCGTTTCAAAAGAATTGCTGGCCTTTCGGCTCAATACGATTCATAATTTATATTACTATCTTTCCCTGGTGGCGGAGGCGCGTGAAGCGCTCCTTCAGGGACGATTTAAAATGTTTTACAACGATTTTCATAGCTTACGCGAGAGTGAGAAACTCCCGTCAAAGGCATGATAATATTCGAGGAGGAGATGAAATGTTCGTAGATCTGGTATACGCCATGGGCGGCTTGCCTGGCAGCGGAGGCGAGGGAGGAGGCTCCAGTATGCTGAGCGCCCTCTTTCCCCTGATTTTGATGTTCGTCATTTTTTACTTTTTACTTATCAGGCCTCAACAAAAAAAGGCTCGCGACCAGCGCAGTTGGCTTTCACGCCTGAACAAGGGAGACAAGGTCGTCACCAGCGGCGGCCTGCACGGTCAGATCACCGGTATAACCGATACGGTCGTTACTCTTGAGATCGCGCCGAAAATCAGGGTCAAGGTCTCCCGGAGCGCCGTTGCTGGCCCGACAGCGCCGGAGCAGCCCGTGACTTCGTCAGCCGATGAAAAATAAAAGGAATGATTTTAAGAGCGTTCAAACCGCACCTTCAGGAGTAACGTAGTGGATCGAAACTTCCAGTGGCGTCTGCTCATCGTCCTGGCCGTAATAGTGGCTGCTTTGATGTACATCTATCCTTCAGTGGCTCCCAGCCTGCCCACCTGGTGGCAGAAAATCCTGCCTTCGGAAAAGGTCCATCTCGGGCTCGATCTCAGGGGAGGAATGCACCTCATGCTCGAGGTTCAGACCGAAAAGGCGGTCGAAAGCTCTCTGGACCGAACCATTGAAGAACTCAAATACAACCTGCGCAAGGCCCGTATCCCGGTCAAGGTCATAGAGAGAATAGAGGGCCGCACCGTGGAGGTGGAGTTGGTCAAGCCCGAACAGCTGGACAAGTTCAATGAAATTCTTGATAACGACTTCGGTTACCTGGTGACGCAGAGTACCAGGGAGGATGAGGGCCGGGTTAAAGTGACCCTGGGAATCCATGATCGAGAGGCCAAAAGGATCGAGGACCTCTCGGTGCGGCAGGCCCTTGAAACCATCCGCAACCGGATTGACCAGTTTGGCGTAACCGAACCGGATATCCGGCCCCAGGGGAAAGATAGAGTCGTAGTTCAGCTCCCGGGGATCAAGGACACCAAACGGGCCGTGGAACTGATCGGCCAGACGGCTCGCCTCGAGTTCAAGCTGGTGGACGAGGATCATAGTCCGACTAAGGCCCTGGCCGAAGGCCCTCCGCCAGGGACCGAGATCGCCTATCATATCGAGGTTGACCACGAAACAGGCAGAACAAAAAAGATACCTTACCTCCTGAGGAAGCGGGCCTTGATGACCGGTGAGTATATCACCAACGCCCGGATGCGGTTTGACAACCAGTACAACACCCCCTATGTTGCTCTGAATTTTGACGCCAAGGGCTCGCGGCTCTTTGAACGTATCACCGAAGCCCATATTAAAAAAAGATTAGCCATCGTTCTGGATAACATCGTCAAATCCGCTCCGGTTATCCAGGATAAGATTCCCGGCGGCCGGGCCGTCATTACCGGGAGGTTCACTCAGGAGGAAGCCACGGACCTGGCTACCGTTCTCAGGTCCGGGGCGCTGCCCGCTCCGGTCAAGATCCTGGAGGAACGGACCGTCGGCCCTTCGCTGGGGCAGGATTCGATCAACCGGGGTCTCCTCTCTATCCTGATCGGCGGCATTCTGGTTCTCGGTTTTATGGCTTTTTACTACCGCGCCTCCGGCCTCATCGCCGACCTGGCCCTGCTCCTGAACATGCTCCTGATCATGGCCGTTCTGGTGGCCTTCAGGGCCACCCTGACCCTGCCAGGCATCGCGGGCATCATCCTGACTATCGGTATGTCCGTGGACGCTAACGTCCTGATCTTTGAACGCATCAGGGAGGAAAAGCGGATGGGTAAAACCCCACGGGCCGCGGTGGACGGCGGCTTCAGCAAGGCGATGTGGACCATCTTCGACGCGAACATCACCACCTTTATCGCCGCCCTGGTTCTGTATCAGTTCGGGACCGGGCCGATCAGGGGCTTTGCCGTTACCCTGTCCATCGGAATTGTAGCCAGTCTCTTCACGGCCCTCTTTGTCTCACGTCTTGTCTTTGATTATCTGCTCGTTAAGGTCAAAATGAAGACGGTCAGTATCTGAAAAGGAGTCTAGGCCTACATCGGAGTTGAAATGGAATTCATCAAACCGGGAACACATCTTAATTTCGTGGGCAGGAGCCGTCAGGCCTATGCAGTTTCCCTGGCCCTGATCCTAGTGACGGTCATCTCGCTTCTCATCCACCGCGGCCCCAACTGGGGAGTGGATTTCACCGGCGGCCTCCTGGTCCAGGTTCAATTCAAGGAAAAGACCACCCCCGCGGAAATCAGAGGCGGCCTGGCTGACGTCAATATGCAGGATAGTATCATTCAAGGCTTCGGGGCCTCCGGTCATAATGAATACCTGATTCGCACCGAGCAGGGGGATATTGATCTGGGCGGACTGGCTCAGAATATCCAAAAAAGCCTGGAGCAGAGATTTCCGCCGGGGTCCATTGACGTCCGACGGGTGGATATGGTCGGACCCAAGGTCGGGAAAGACCTGAGAGACAAGGCGCTTTTTGCCATCTTCTATGCCATTCTTTTCATTGTCATTTATATCTCCGGCCGCTTTGAACTGAAGTGGCTCATGAGCATTGCCGTGGCGGCCGTCCTGGCGGCGACTGTTTACCTGGGGACCATGATCGGGGCCGGAGTGACCTACCTCATTATTATTGCCTTGCTGGTGACCCTGGGTGTCTGTTTTGTATTCAAGCTCAAGTACGCCCTGGGGGCCATCGTGGCCTTGATCCACGATGTAATTATCACCATCGGAATCTTCTCCTTTCTGGACATGGAGATCACTCTGAGCATCGTGGCGGCCCTGCTGACCATCGTCGGGTACTCGCTCAACGACACCATCATTGTCTTCGACCGCATCCGGGAAAACCTGAGGAAGTTTCGGCGTCAAAAGCTGGATGAAATCATCAACACCAGCATCAATGATTGCTTGTCCCGGACTATACTTACCTCGGGCACGACCCTGACGGTGGTCTTTTGCCTCTATCTGCTTGGCGGGCCGGTTATCGCTGACTTTGCCTTGGCCATCATCATCGGCGTCCTGATCGGGACCTACTCCTCGATGTACGTCGCCAGCCCCATTCTCCTGCTCTGGCCGCCCGAGGTCCCAGCCGCCAAAGGAAAAACAAAAACCGGCCCTCGAAACAAAGGCAAAAAACGGAAAGGTTGAAAAAAACCGGTTAATAAAGTTTAGAAGTGAAAGATCTGAAAGCTTATCCTGAAGGAGAGAACATGCATAAGAACCTATTTTGGAAGCTGTGCGTTCTTCTGGTTTGTCTTTTCATCTTTCTCGGCGGCTGTACCCGCCGCCCTCTTAGAAGCAATTCTGACTACATCGCCCTGGAAAGCAAGATCGAGCGGGTGGAAAAGACCGCCACCCAGGAGATCAGAGAGCTCCAGAGAGAAATCAACTTGCAGCAGGAGGGATTGAACAGGTTGAAACAGGTCAGAGTCCAGCCCGCGCCCGCCTCAACCCCATCGCCCGCGAAAAAAATGGAAGAGCTTTACCCCGAGGGGCGATCCCGATACCTCAACAAGGATTATGTCGGGGCGGCTGAAACCTTTCGCTACCTGGTCCAGAATTATCCCGACCACAAACTCACCCCCAACGCCCTCTACTGGCTCGGAGAATGTTACTACACCCAGAAACAGTACGACCAGGCCATCGCCAGGTTTGAGAGGGTCATAAGGGATTTCCCCCGCTCACCCAAGGCCCCGGCGGCTCTGCTTAAAATCGCTTACTCCCACTCCATGCTCAAACAAGGCAACACGGCCATGACCCACCTCCAAAGTCTCCTCAAGAAGTACCCCAAATCCCGTGAGGCCAAGATGGTCAGACAAGGCAAGACTATCTTCAAGCCCTAGACCTGAAGGCGCCAAGGCAGTTGGCAAAATAACTTTCCGAAAAATCCTTTTTGAAAAAAGATACGGGCGGGGATAAACCCCGCCCCTACTCTATATCGGTATTGTAGGGCCGAGGGCTCGCAATGACAGAAAGATGAATTTTGTATATATTTAAATGCAACTTAGTATTAATTTCCAGAAAAAATGAACCAGGGACGCTAGTCATCCTCTGCAGAACTCATCTCGGAGGTCCTGTCGAGGAAGCCTTTAAATTCCATGCTGTAAATATAAAGCATCACCGCGGCAAAACTTATAATCAAAGGGCCATACAGGAGACCCATTAGGCCAAAATACTTGATCCCGCCTACGATGGCCAGGAAGATGACGAAGGGAGACATCTCGGCCTGACCTTTCATAAAGTAAGGCCTGAGGAAGTTATCAATGCTCCCGACAAAAAACATGGACCACAGAGCCAGGAATACAGCCTTTATTAATTGCCCCGTTACAATCAGGTAGATTGCCGCGGGCACCCAGACCAGGGCCGTGCCCACCAGCGGAATAAAGGAGGCGATCGCCATGACGGTTCCCCAGAAAAGGCCAGGAATGCCGACGATGGCCAGCCCAATGCCTCCGGCCAGCCCCTGACAGCAGGCGGTCAGGAAACTCCCCACCAGCACCGATCGCGCCACGCTTCTAATCTTTCCAAAAATTTGCTCCTCCTGCTCCTCGGGCAGCGGAGAAAGATACTTGATGCGCTCGATGAGCTTCTCCCCATCTTTTATGAAGTAAAAAGCGATGAAAATCATGATCACAAAGCTGGTAATCATCCCGGTAAGGTTCCCGAGCAGATCCGCGCCGCGTTTGAGGAGGACCTGGCCCAGGCTCTTGCTGAGTCCCATAAGGCTGCCTTGTAGGTCCAGCTCGTCAAAATCTATAAAACTCAGGTTCTGCTGCACCCAGGCGATGTAGGCCGCCGCTCTGGGGCTGTCTATGATCTTTTGAATATTCCCCTCGCTGAGCCAGAGAGATATACGGTTAAATGACTCCACCCCTTGCGCCAGCAGGGCTAAAAGGAAAAGCAGCGCCGGAAAAATAATCAGAAAGGTGATCAGAACGACCACGGTCAAAGCGGACAGGTTTTCTCGACCGCGATACCACCGCACCAGGCGAACCTGCACTGGATGAAAAAGCGAAGCCAGGATGATGGCCAGGATGATTGGCTGCGCAAAAGAACGAAGGATCAGGAAGGCTAGAAGCAAAGAAAAAACCAGCAGGAGCAGCATGAAAGGAAGGTAACCTTTCCTTAAGGAAAGTGAACGCTCTAGTGAACTCTGTTCCTCGATCATCTATTCATTCCCTTCCGGATTCTGCTCACAAAACACGACCACTCAGGACCGATCCCCCGGTGATTTTGAAATGAATCCGATCAAAACCTTTGGCAGTTTAATTGTTCAACCATAACGCCCTTAGTTTACTATAATGCCCGGACATTGGCAAACTGACCAGGGCCCGGGGCTGGCTGTTTTTTCTAGAGAGGACTCTGGAGGCGCAGGTTGATTCGGGTTCAGCCGCTGTTTAATCCGTTTTCTTCCTGCTTGACAGCCAGTGGCCTATCTCCTATTCTTCTTGGACTACGGCTTAAGGTGAAAACCGGAAAGGCCGAGAAACATCCTATTTTAAAGACCGTGGATCATGACCGTAAAACCAGCCGATAACCATGACAAGATGTTTCGATTCTTACTTGTCCTCACCGTAGCTTCAACCGCGGGCTTGTTAGGCTGGAGGACGCTTCTCAACAATTTCGCCGTTGAGGTGCTCGGGATCGAAGGCTATCAGATCGGCATCCTGCAAGGGCTTCGAGAAATCCCGGGCTTCCTGACTCTACTGGTCATATACATATTGCTCTTAATCAGAGAGGTCAAAATGGCCTCTCTGTCTATCGTCATCTTTGGAATCGGTATAGGAATTACCGGCGTGATGCCGAACTTTTTCGGCATTCTCACCACCACCCTGATCATGTCGTTTGGTTTTCATTTCTACGCCGCTTTAGGCCAGTCTTTGGGATTACAGTATTACGACCAGGATGCCGCGCCCGTCGTCTTTGGCAAACTTAGAGGTTACGCGGCCGCCGGTAGTATCGCCATGGCCATTGTCATTTATTTTCTCTCAAAACGTCTGGGCTTCTCCGCGATGTTTGCCTTAATAGGATTCTGTATTTCAGCGGCCGGACTCTGGTGTCTCATGCAGGACCCCACCGATAAGGACCTCGTGCCTCAGCATAAAAAGATGATTTTCAGGACAAAATACTGGCTGTTTTATGCCTTGACTTTCATGTCCGGGGCCAGGCGGCAGATCTTTGTTGCCTTCGCCGTATTCTTGCTCGTGCAAAAATTTCATTACACCGTGTCGCAGATAAGCCTGCTGTTTATCGTTACGAATGTGATAACCTTTTTTTCGAGTCCATTAATTGGTAAGGCTGTCGTCAGGTTTGGAGAAAGGAAAGTTTTATCCGTTGAATATGGCAGCCTCATTCTGATCTTCTTTGTTTACGCCGTTACGGACAGTAAACTGATAATCGGGATCACGTATGTCCTGGACCATCTCTTTTTTAACTTCTCAATCGCCATTAATACCTTTTTCCAAAAAATAGCTCACCCGGCTGACATTGGATCAAGCATGGCCGTTGGATTCACCATTAACCATATCGCCGCGGTTGTGCTCCCCGTTGTCGGCGGACTCCTGTGGATGGTTGATTACAAGATCACCTTTTTCGGCGGTATGGCCTTGGCCTTTATTTCCCTGATCTTAGTCCAGCTGATCAACCGGCAGACCGAATCATAGGTTTGTCATCTCTGGGCGGGCATGTTATGCTTGAGTTTGAAAAAATAAAACTGTAGGCGTTTTCAACAAAGTGAAGATAAAAAGTGAAGGTTTACGCCATAATCCCGGCCCGATATGGTTCAAGGCGGTTTGAAGGCAAGCCGCTGGCCATGATCGCAGGCAAACCAATGATCCAGCATGTATTCGAACGGGCCGCAGCCGGGGCTGGCGTGGATCGGGTTGTGGTCGCCACCGATGACGAACGAATCAGGACGGCGGTCGAGGATTTTGGAGGAGAGGCGGTCATGACCCGCACCGACCACTTATCAGGCACCGATCGGCTGGCCGAGGCCGTTGATATCCTAAAGGCAGCCCCTGATGACATCGTCGTCAACATCCAAGGGGATCAGCCTGCCTTTCACCCCCGGCTGATCAGGGATATCATCCAGCCGCTTGAGGATGACCCCGCCCTGCCCATGACCACCTTAGCCACGCCCCTGACCGATCCTTCGGAAGCCAATGACCCTAATATCGTCAAGGTGGTCTTCGATTATAACCACCAGGCCCTCTATTTTTCCCGGGCGCCGATCCCCTGGCCGCGAGATGGCGGCCAAACGGCTTTTTACAGACACATCGGAGTTTATGGCTACCGGGTCAAATTCCTGCGCCGTTTCGTAAAGCTAGCTCACGGCCGGCTGGAGGCTCTGGAAAGGCTGGAGCAGCTTCGCGCCCTGGAGAACGACTGCGCCATCAAAGTCATTCTGACGGACCTTGTTTCCCCTGATGTGGACGTGCCTTCTGATATCGCTCGTGTAGAGGAATTTTTAAGATGCGAATAAACAAAAACCGACTGCGGCTGGCAGAGCTGGCGGTCCTGTGGCTGATCATGACGCTGATCAGCTCGCCTGCTTACCCCCTGGAAAAATTAAACCGGATAATTACGCCTCAAGATGAATTAGGCAAATTTCTGCCTGAATTTCAAGTTTATTCCGGTTATCATTATTTTTCCAAGAGAAATTATAATTATAAATTCAACGCCATTGCCAAAACCGATCCGGAAAGCGGGGAGGTTGAGTTTGAGTTCATTTCTTATATTTATGAGCTTCGGGCCACAATGGACCAGGCTTTACGGATAAAAGAATGTGTCTTCACGGCCAAGGATAAAGACGCCATCAAAAGGCTTAAGCATGATAAACGTGTATCCAGGCTCGTGACGGAATCAAAGGATCAGATGCGCATTGAATTTTTTCTGGAAGGGGAAAAGGTCAAAGAAAAAGAGGTTGGCTACGATTATCTCACTTTAGACCTTGCCATGGCTCATATAACGGCTCAGGCTTTGCTGCTGAAAGGGATCAAGGAGTTCAACTGTGACGTCATCCTCGAGGACAAGGCCTGGAAGTTAAACGTGGATTTTAAGCTGATCAGAACGCGTAACGTTCAGGAGCTGGCCCCACAGTATGACTACCCTGAAAAACTCAAAGAGCGGTGGAAATCGAAAGAGGAATACCTTGTTTATGAGGTCAGGGTTACAGGGGCAATTGGATTTTTTTACAGGCATAAATACTACCTGGTATTCACGGCCGAAAAGCCGTATCACTTTGTCGCCTACTGGGGCGGTGATCCTAATTGGGTGGAATTTTTTTTCGTGGATAAAAAAACGCAGTAGCTGCGTCTTGAGCGTAACTTTCTGACAAAAAGCTTAGTCGTGAAACCTTCCCCTGGCTGCGGCTGCTTGTAAAGGCCGCAGCCATTATTTTCATCCAGAGTCAGGACTATTTTTCTATGAAACTTTACTGCCTGGCTCAACCGGGCGGCTGAAGTTGACCAGGACCAACCCTTCTCCGTCTTCTGCGGCCAGGAGCATCCCTTCAGATACTATGCCCATCAACTTGGTCGGGGCAAGGTTGGCCACCACCAAAACCTGCTGGCCGACCAGGTCTTCAGGGGCAAAGTCTTCAGCGATCCCAGCCACGATGGTTTTTTCCCGGCCCAGGTTCACGGTCAGTTTAAGCAGCTTCTTGGAGTTGGGAATTGTTTCAGCGGCCGTAACCTGAGCGACACGTAAGTCGAGCTTCTTAAACTCCTCAAAAGAGATGACCCCCATTTCGTCTGCCTCCTTCTTCTCCGCTGTTTTGGCTTTGGTCTTGGTTTTGGCCTTCTTTCCGGCCAGGGCCCCGCCCAGCTCAACGCGGGGAAAGAGAGCCTCGCCCTGCCGCACCGGCGCCTTCGGTTTAAGGGCCTGCTCGATCTTGACCGGATCGAAGGTAAGCAGGTCGTGAGGCAGACCTACCTGGTGACGCATCCTGGCCGCCATTGCTGGCATGATCGGGTAGATCATTCCAGCCACCAGGCCCAGGGCCGCGAGGATTTCATAAAGCACCTCCTCAAGCTTCCCTTTTTGAGAGGGTTCCTTGGCCAGGGCCCAGGGCGCTTGTTGATCAATGAACTTGTTGGCCCGGTTGATAAAGCTCCACGCAGCCACCAGGGCCTTGTGAAAGGCCATCTCCTCAAAGGCCCGGGTATACTCCTCTATGACCTTGAGTCCGGCGGCGCGCATCTCGCCCCCTTCTTTACGGAGGCGCGAGGCCTCTGGAATCAAGCCCTGGTTGAATTTCCGGACCATGGTCAGGCTTCGCTGGCAGAGATTGCCCAGGTCATTGGCCAGGTCGGCGTTGATCCGCGCCACCAGAGCCTCTTCAGAAAAGTTCGAATCAAGGCCAAAGACCATCTCTCTGAGGAGAAAGTAGCGAAGGGCGTCCAGGCCGTATACATCCTTCATGGCCAGGGCCTCGACCACATTACCCACCGACTTGGACATCTTGCTCTGACCGATCTTCCAATAGCCATGAACATTGAGATGCTGATAGAGAGGGATTCCGGCGCTTTTGAGCATGATCGGCCAGAAGATGGCGTGAGGCTTGAGGATGTCCTTGGCGATGAGGAGGTGGGCCGCCGGCCAGAAACGCTTATACAGATTGCCTTCCGGATAGCCCAGCGCGGAGACATAGTTGATTAAAGCGTCAAACCAGACATAGGTCACGTAACGCTCGTCGAAAGGCAGGGTGATGCCCCAGTTCAGGCGAGATTTTGGCCGGGAGATACAGAGGTCTTCCAGCGGTTCTTTCAGAAAGGAAAGGACCTCGTTGCGGTAGCGCTCCGGCCGGATAAAGCCAGGGTGCGTCTTGATATGGTCAATGAGCCAGTCCTGGTATTTACTCATGGCAAAAAAGTAGTTCTCTTCCTCGATAAAGGTCGGCGGTTCAAGATGATCAGGGCAGAGACCGTCAACCAGCTCCTTTTCTGTGTAAAAACGCTCGCACCCGTAACAGTAGTAACCGCCGTACTTCCCAAAGTAGATGTCACCGGCGTCATTGACGCGGTTGAGAATTTCATGAACGACCTTGATATGTCTCTCCTGAGTCGTCCGGATGAAGTCGTCATTCGAGATGTCCAGTTCAGGCCAGATCTCCTCGAAAAGCGCGGCAATCCCGTCCACGAACTGCTGGGGTGACACCCCCTTTTCCTGCGCTGCCTGGAGGATTTTGTCTCCGTGCTCGTCAGTCCCGGTCAGGAAATAGGTTTCATAGCCCATGATCTCATGGAATCGTTTGAGCGCGTCGGCCACGATAGTCGTATAGGCATGCCCCAGATGGGGCCTGTCATTGACATAGTAAATCGGTGTGGTCACGTAGTATCTGGGCTTCATGTTTTAAGCTCCGGCAATTATATTGATGAAGGTTCGTTCTCACCCGGTTTGGCAGGGATAATATCCTCAGGCCCAATCTCAATCTCACCGCCTTCCGACAGGAGGACAATCGAGGTGCGGGCCATGATATTCTGCCGGATGACCTTACCCGGCCCGGACTTGGTCATAACGCGCTTGCCTACTTTGGCCAGGCCTTTCTTCTGTTCCATGTAGGTCGGGAACTCGTAATTTAAGCAGCACATCAGCCGGCCGCACAGCCCGGAAATCTTGGCGGGGTTCAGGGAGAGGTTCTGCTCCTTGGCCATCCTGACGGAAACCGGATCGAAGGAACTCAAAAAGGTGGCGCAGCAAAGTTCGCGGCCGCAGCAGCCCACACCGCCGATCATTTTGGCCTCATGGCGCACTCCGATCTGACGCATCTCAATGCGGGTTCGGAATCTGGCCACCAGGTCCTTGACCAGTTCACGGAAATCAACACGCCCGTCGGCCGTGTAGTAAAAGATAATCTTGGAGCCATCGAACAGGACTTCGGTAGTGACCAGCTTCATTTCCATGTTCCGGGCCTTGATGCGCTCAAGGCAGAAATCAAAAGCGACCCCTTCAAGTTCTATATTTTTTTTATGCTGCGAAAGGTCTTCTTTATTGGCCATGCGGAAGACCTTCTTTAAGTCGCGGTGAATTTCCGGGTTCTGGGTCCAGGGAGGAGTCACGATTTCGCCCAGGCCGACCCCCTGCTCCGTCTTGACGATGATCCGGTCTCCCTTATGAAGAACAAAGTGGCCGGTCGCGAAGAAATAAATCGGCCCGTTCCGGCGAAAGCGGATGCCGACGACCTTGTTCATCTATACCTCCCGAGACTCATTCAGGTTTAGGAGCAAGTTTTCCATGACCAGGTCCGGCCGGGCCATCCTGTCCAGAGCCTCCTCGGCCTGATCAATCTTCTCGAGCGCGGTTAAAAAGGCCGTCGGCCCCCGGCCCGCCCTGAAGGTGTCAAGCTCATCCAGAAGATCGGAGTTTACCACATGGCGACCGCTACCCTGGCTGGCCAGAATCATCAAATCGCGGTACCAGAACCTGAGAAAATCAAAGAGCATGGTCCGCTCGTCCTCGGCCTTGGCCAGATCATCAGCCCACTTAAGGGCGGCCAAGGGGCGGCCGGGCTCAAGCTGCTCTAACTTTTCAAGCGTGTTCCGCCGCTTTTCAAAGATCGCTTCAGGCTCAAGGTCCTTCACACGGCCAAGACACCCCCCGGAAAAAGAGGCCAGCAGACGGGCTTCGGCCCCGGTCAGCCCTCGTTTACGTTCGAGCCAATCCTCAACCAGGCCGCGAGACAGAGGGGCCAGGCCGAGGCGCAAACAGCGGGAGACCACGGTGGGCAACAGGTCCCCCTCCTCCGGCGCCGTTAAAATAATCAAACTGACCGGAGGCGGTTCCTCCAGGGTCTTGAGCAGGGCGTTGGCCGAGGCCTCGTGCATCTTCTGGGCCTCCCGAATCAGAAAAACCTTGGTCCGGCCTTCAAAAGGCCGAAAAGAGACCTGGGTCCTGAGCTCCCGGATGCGAACAATCTTGATGACCTGGGTCCGACCCTCCGGCTCGATTTCAACCACATCCGGGTGAACGCCTCGCCCGATCTTATCGCAGGCCGAGCAGACTCCGCAAGCTTCCCCAGACTCCGGCCGCTCGCAGTTAACCGCCTGAGCCAGGGCCAGGGCGAAGGTGTGCTTGCCCACACCGGTCGGGCCGGTGATGAGCAGGGCGTGAGGCAGCCGCTCCCGAACCAGCATGGCTCGAATCATCTTCAAGGGCCGTTCATGCCCGATCAGTTGCTCAAAACCCATTATACCACCCGCGGCTTAAAGGAGATTAGCGGAAATTTCTCCCAGCGTCTTAAGGCTTTTCCTCTAATAAACTCATCTGGTCGGGGTCTCGCGCCGGTTCTGGTTCCGGCTCTGTTTCCCGCCCTGCCGCCGACTCCGGTGTCGTTATTTCCTCTTCTTCTGACCGCAAGGCCTTAGGGCCTGGTTTGTAGAAATATCTCTCCATGAGCCGATTATAATCCGTCCATCCATTTTCCTGAAGGTGCCGTTCGATAAAGCCGCCGATGCCGCTGAGCTTGGCGTCCAGGTCGTCCAAGGCATACAGGGCCAGGGCCTCCAGGATCTTTGGCTTTTTCGGCGAACCAAATTCATAATCCCCGTGATGGCTGATAATGAGGTGCTTGAGAAGCTGGGCCAGCTCCTCTGGAAAATCTTGACGCGCGGCCAGCTTGGCCTGAAGCATCTCGACCCCGATGACCACATGACCCAGCAGCCGGCCTTCAGTGGTGTAATCCCCGCCCGGCTCCAGGTCAAACTCCCTGACCTTTCCCAGGTCGTGGATGATGGCCCCGGTCAGGAGCAGGTCCCGGTTGAGTCTGGGATAGAGCCTCACCACGGCCTCGGCCGCCCTGGCCACGGCCAGCGTATGCTCCAGCAGACCGGCGACATAGGCCTGATGAAACCGTTTGGCCGCCGGGACCTGCTTGAAGCGCTTCATCAGCTTCTCATCGGCAAATATATCTTCCAGGAGTCCCTTGAGATGCGGATCAATAACACTTTGGGTCAGGGCCAGAAGCTCGGCAAACATCTCCTCCGGATCAAACGGCGAAGCCGCCTGAAACAGACTCAGGTCCGCGTCAGCCGTTTTAAGCCTTCCGGCCTCAATGACCTTAAGCTGAACCTGACCCTGAAAAGACTCGCCCAGCCCGCGTATCTGGGCCAGATCGCCATCATGAAAGGACTTAAAAAAAGCCTCGGCCGCCTCCCAGACCCGGGCCTCGATGCGGCCGGTGCGATCTTTCAGCTTGAGGCTGACATAGGGACGCCCGCTTTTGGTCTGGCCCAGGCGCAGGCCTTCCACCAGGAAAGGGGAAAGCACCTCCTGGCCTTCACGGATATCCTCGACAAATATTTTTTCTGCTGTCAAATTCCAACCTGCCTTCCGTTAAAAAAAGAAAACCTGCCACACATATAACCGCCTGTCAAGGGAATCACCCTGACCATACCAATATAGCAGCCTGCTGTCAAAAGGGGATTTTAAAATGGGAGGAATTTTTGACTTGTTTCCGGACCCTTTCAAAGAATCAGGGAAGCCCTTTTCTCTTTCTTTTCATGTTCAGATTTGATACATTTAACATCTTGAAAAGAATATCCTTTTGATGTTTCTTCTTTTTCTAATAGCTTATAAAGAAGCTATGTAAAGAAAATTGTTCGTTCTTCACTTCGATAACTATGTCAAGCTCAATCACTGAATGGGAATTTACGGCAGATGTAGCAAGTTGGATCAACGAAATCCTTGCTAAAGATCACAGTTTACCCTTTTCACGGGCCAAGGTCGAACAAAAAGGGACAGGCTCGCAAAAGCGTCGTGATCTGACCCTTCTTGACAAGAATAAGGCCGTTGCTCTCGCCGGAGAAGTCAAACTTCCCTATCGCCCCAATGGCGGAAGCCCATACAACCATGAACTAATCCAAGATGCGCGTAAAAAGGCTGCGCGCTCTCATGCAAGGTTCTTTTTTACCTGGAACGTGAATGAGTTTGTCCTGTGGGAGACTTTTCCGGCAAAGACCGCGTGGAAAGACCGCAAGTATAAGTCATGGCTCATAACCGAGGTCCTGAAACCAGAGCACCTTGAACTCCCCATGACAGAGCATGCCATTCAAAAGTGGCTGCCTGATTTTTTAAAGGACTTTACCAAAATCTTATACGGCACAGTGCCTTTCGCTCTTCAAACTCCGGATGAGAAATTTATAGAGGCGCTGGAGTCATCGCTCAGGTTGCCAATTCTTTTCACATTTGAAGAATTGGCGGAAAAATATAACAAACCAAAATTTAAATCAGAACTCGATAAATGGATGCGTGAGGACCAAGGCTGGATCATCCTTGGCGATCCAGAAGGTATTCGCGACAACCTTGAACGGGCCTCTAAATTTTCCTGTTACGCCCTGGTAAACAAGCTGGTTTTTCATGAGGCGCTTCTTAGACGTTATGGAGCCAAGATTAGAAAACTCGCCATACCCGCGCATATTGACAGGGCGGAAGACTTACGATTGCATCTCGAAATGTACTTTGAGGAAGCCAAGGAAATTACAGGCGATTATGAAACGGTCTTCGGAGAAGACCACACGCTAATTGGAAACCGTATCCCTTTTTACTCTGATAACGCTGTCCCTCACTGGCGGGAATTGATCAACCAGATTCATGAGTTCGACTTTAGTAAGCTTGATTATGAAATCATCGGCAATATTTTTGAGCGATTGATTTCTCCTGAAGAACGACACAAGTACGGTCAATTTTACACCCGTGTGGAAGTCGTTGACCTTATCAATAGCTTTTGCATCCATCGCGGTGAGGAGAAAGTCATGGACCCAGCTTGTGGCGGCGGTACATTTCTTGTGCGAGCCTATGCGCGAAAGCGGGAGCTTTCCCCAACCCGAAAACACGGCCAACTTCTTATGGACCTATTTGGCATTGATATATCCCATTTTGCGACGCACCTGACTACAATTAACTTAGCCACACGCGACCTGATTGATGAGGAAAACTACCCTCAAATCGCCCGTAATGACTTTTTCAATGTATCCCCCAAAAACCCTTTTCTTATTTTGCCAAAACATATCGGTGGCAGTATTCAAACACACGGTATGGGGGCCATCCAGCACCGAAAAGTAGAAATCCCGCTTCTGGATGCTGTAATTGGGAATCCTCCGTACCTTCGGCAGGAAGATATTCCAAAGGCCAAAAAGAAAAAAGGAGACGGGGGACCAGAACCTGGCACTAAAGAATATTATCAAGGGCTTGTTAAAAAAGAGAGTCACGCAGATTTTTCTTTGCGAAGCGACATTCACTGCTATTTCTGGCCCCATGCCTCAAGTTTCCTTAAGGAAGACGGTTATCTGTGCCTCCTAACCTCCAGCCAGTGGCTAGATGTGGAATACGGCTTCCGTTTGCAGAAATGGATTCTCCAGGATTTTGAGATTAAGGCGATCTTTGAAAGTATCGAAGAGCCATGGTTTGTTGGGGCCCGCGTTGCCACAACGGTTACTATCTTACGCCGCCAGCATGACGAAAAAAAACGTATGAACAACATCATCCGCTTTGTTCAGCTTCGCCGTCCAATTGGCGAAATCCTTGCCCATGATGGAACCACGGCCGGAGCGGTTCAAGCTGCCAATAGCTTTCGGGATGAAATCCTTTCCCTAAAAAAGAACACCGTCAATGAGCGATACCGCGCTCGCCTGGTCCGGCAGGGTGATTTGTGGAATGAGGGTGTCCGGCTAGGCGTAATCATGGGAAAATCTAAAGACCATGGAAACGATGATCCAGAAAGTCAGATAGGGGATTACTACGGCGGCAAATGGGGCATGTACCTTAGAGCGCCTGACCTGTGGTTTCAGATCATTGATAACTATGGTACGCGCTTTATGCCATTAGGGGAGCTAGCCGAAGTACGATTTGGAGTGAAAAGCGGAAAAGACGTTTTCTTCTTTCCTAAAGATTGGAGTGCAGAATGCCTGTCAAGATATGAAGATTCGTTTGAGTTCGAAGACACTTTTGGAGTGCCGCGAAAAAAGGTTGAATCAGGCAAGGTTAAACTCGTCTTTTGCGGGGAAGATTACAGCGAAATCAGACCTATCGAAGCGAAATATCTTGAACCGGAAGTGCACAGCCTCATGGAAATAGACGGCTTTACCGTTACACCTGAAAATTGCGCCCGTCAAATTCTCCTTGTAAGCAAGAAACGTTCACAGCTTAAAGGAACGTATGTCCTCGATTACATAAAGTGGGGTGAAGAAAAAGGTTACCACAAAGGATCAACGTGCGCTGCACGCGTTACTGCTGAAAGAGAATGGTATGATCTAACGGGCCATAAACGAGGTAGCCTGTTTTGGCCTATGGCACAACAATACAGACATATTGCCCCAGTAAATGATCAGAATCTTATTTGCAAGGCACAGCAATATAAGCACATCACTCCAATCAATGATTATAACCTCCAATGTAATTGCAATTTATATGATCTTCATTTGTCTGCTAAAGTAGAAGCATCGGTTATTGCAGGGATTCTTAATTCGTCTATCGTTGTCTTATCGAAATTCCAGTACGGTAGACCGGTTGGCGTTGAGGGTAGTCTAAAAACCGAAGTAGTTGACATGAACATTATGCAAATTCCCGACCCTACGAAAGCCACAGAAAAATCACGAAACAGAGTAGCCAATGCATTTACCAAGCTCAAGCAGCGCAAAGCCCTGTATTTCCTCTCCGAGCGTCGTCTCCGGCAAATGTCCTATACCCAGGCGGGGAAAATAGATGAACTCGGAAAGCTCTCTAACGAGTCCGAACTGGATATGCCCGACCGTCGGGAATTGGATGACGCGGTTCTTCAAATGTTGGGGGTACGGTCCAAGAAACGCCGCCAGGAGCTAATAGACGAGCTTTACGATTACCTTCGCGAGTTCTTCGAGCGAACCCGCCAGAAGGAAGAAAAGGCCATAGCCAATAAGAAGAAAGCCAAGCGGCGGGGTCCAGCCCGGCCAGGTGAAATTGCGGCCCAAATCTATCAGGAAATTAAGGAAACAGAAAACCACTTACTCCAACAGTACGATCCTGACTTCATTAACAAATCTAAATCTTTCGATACTTTTGATCTTCCGCTCGAAGGCTCGCCAAGGCCTTATCGCGACCTTTTCGCCGAGCATGGTGTTGCTTTTATGAAAGGCGAGAAGCGTCTTGCTCTAGTTGAAACAAAGCTTCCAGCGCAGGACTCACTTGTAATCTTAGTTGCAAATTCTGGCGTGCGCGGCCTGGTTCGTATTCCGCATGAAGAAGATGAATGCAAACGCATTTTCAATAAGTTTGAGAATTTTATAAAGAAGCGTGAAAACTTTATCTGGGAAATGATCGAACACCGCACTGCGGATGAGGACATGCAGGAGAAGATATATGGATCCCTGATGTCGTTATTGAGCAAGCGGTGGTGAGAAATGTATTCGATTGAGGAGTTATAGTAATTATATGAAAATATGTTCCTTTTGGCTTCCTGGCTTCAGAACCTGTTTCGGAACATTTTTTTGGCAATTGCTCTATTTTAAACAAAGGGTTCCCCCGGATGCGCCTTCACTTTTCCTGGGGCTTGATGCCTAGCGCCTTGACGCGGTCATAGACCTCCTTCAGCGGGAGGCCGGTTTCCCGGGCGATGCGCTGGCAGGCCTCGTATTCAGGGATCAGCTCGATCCGGTCTCCCCTGGTGACAGACTTGACCGCCACCTCGCCCCAGGGCGTGGTCAGGGTCTGGATTTCGCGGGCCAGGGCCGGACGCTCCACCGGAAAGGTCCTGACGCCGAGGGTGGAGGATTCGGTTAGGACGATCCCAAGGAGGTTCTGAATGTCCCCCGGTCTTGCCAGCAGGGAGAGCTTGACGCCGGGCCGGCCTTTTTTCATCTGGATCGAGGTCAGCCAGACGTCCAGCGCCCCGGCCTCGAAAAGGCGGTCCATGATATAAGGCAGGATCTCAGGGTTCATATCGTCCAGGTTGGTTTCACCCACGATGAGCCTCTCCCGGGGGATATCCTCCGCAGCCTCTCCCAGAACGAGGCGCATGAGGTTAGGCCGGTCTGGCAGGTCTCGCGCGCCAGCCCCGTACCCGGTCCTGGTGATGGTCATGGCTGGCATGGGGCCGAATTCAGCCACACGGCTGACCAGGATCGCCGCGCCGGTCGGCGTGACCAGTTCGGCTTCAATCCCGGTTCCGTAAGCCGGAACGCCTTCGAGGAGGGCCAGGGTCGCCGGAGCGGGCAGAGGCAGGCGGCCGTGGGCGGTTTGAACCCAGCCGGAACCCAGGGGGAGGGTGGAGGCGTAAAGACGGGAAATATCATGGTATTCCAGGCCTATACACGCGCCGACCACGTCCACGATCGAGTCCACCGACCCGACTTCATGGAAGTTGACTTCAGCGGGTTCGATACCATGAATCCGGCCCTCGACCCGGGCTAAGCGCTCGAAGACGGCCAGGGCGCTGGATTTGACCCGGTCCGAAAGGCCGCTTTCTGAAACAAGGGCCTTAATTTCCTTATACGGACGGTGATGGCGCTTGGCTTCAAGGCGGACCTGAAAGCGGTGCGCGGACAGGCCCTGCTTCAGTTCGGTCCAGGCTTCAAGCTGGTAGTCGCTCAGGGCGATCTTGGCCAGTTCCTGTTTCAGTGTATTAAGAGGCAGTCCCAGGTCCAGGCAGGCCGCTAAGAACATGTCTCCACTGACTCCGGCCAGACAGTCGGCAAAGGCGATGGTGGTCATGAAATGCCTCCTTGAGTCCGCCGGCAAAGGCGATGGTGGTCATGAAATGCCTCCTTGAGTCCGCAGATAAAATCAGGCTGTGGCCGCCGGCTTCTGGGTTTTGCCTTTGGAGGCTGTGGGCCCGGGTTTCTTCTGCGCCTGTGGCGGAAAGATCATATCCAGGAACTGGTCCAGGTCCCTGACCAGATGAAACTTAAGTTTGCGTTTGATCTTTAGCGGCAGTTCAGCCAGGTCTTTCCGGTTCTGCTCGGGAATGATGACCTCATGGATATTTTCGGCCCGAAGGGCTGCCAGGGATTTTTCCTTCAGTCCTCCGATGGGCAGGATTTCCTTCAGTCCTCCGATGGGCAGGATTTTGCCTCGCAGGGTGATCTCACCAGTAATGGCGATATCCCGAGGCACCGGGCGTTTGGTCAGGGCGGAAATCAGGGCGGCGGTCATGGTCACCCCGGCTGAGGGTCCGTCTTTGGGAATGGCCCCGGCTGGCACGTGAATGTGAATATCCAGGTTCTCATAAAAATCCGGGTCCAGCCCGAGCTTCTTGGCCCGGGAGCGTGCCAGGCTCAACGCGGCCTGGGCGCTCTCCTTCATCACCTCCCCAAGCTGGCCGGTCAAGGTCAGGTTTCCCTTGCCCGGCATGGTCGTAACCTCGATGTAAAGCAGCTCTCCACCGGCCTGAGTCCAGGCCATTCCGGTGGCCACGCCGATCTCCCCTTTTTCCTGGCCCGGCTCGGGCAGGAATTCAGGCACCCCCAGGTATTGATGCAGGTTGCCGCTGCTGATCTTGAAAGGCCCTTTCTCGCCTTCAGCGATGCGGCGAGCGACTTTGCGGCAGATGGCCCCCAGCTTCCGTTCCAGGTTGCGCAGCCCGGCTTCCTCGGTATACTGAGCGATAATCTTCAGGACGGCGCCGTCTGAAATGATGAGGTGGCTTCTGTTCAAACCGTTTGCCTGTATCTGCCGAGGCAGGAGGTGGTTCCGGGCGATGGCCAGCTTTTCATCCTCGGTATACCCGGCCAGATGGATGGTCTCCATGCGATCTTCAAGCGCTGGAGGAATCGGGTCAATCACGTTGGCCGTGGTGATGAACATGACCCTGGAGAGGTCGAAAGAAATATTGAGATAATGATCTGAAAAGGAGTGGTTCTGTTCAGGGTCCAGGACCTCCAGGAGGGCAGCCGCCGGATCGCCGCGGAAGTCACTCCCGATCTTGTCCACCTCATCCAGCATGAAGACAGGGTTGTTGGTGCCCGCGTTTTTCAAACCCTGGATGATTCGTCCGGGCATGGCCCCGATGTAAGTGCGGCGATGACCGCGAATCTCGGCCTCATCCCGCATCCCGCCCAGAGAGATGCGGGTGAATTTGCGGCCCAGGGCCCGGGCAATGGACTGGCCCAGGGAGGTCTTCCCCACCCCCGGAGGCCCGATAAAGCAGAGGATCGGCCCCTTCATCTTCTTATTGAGCTTGCGAACCGCCAGAAATTCCAGGATGCGCTCCTTGACTTTCTCCAGGCCATAGTGATCTTCATCAAGGACCTGTTTGGCCTTCCTGATGTCCAGCTTGTCCCGCGTGCCTTTGGACCATGGCACCTCAACCAGCCAGTCCAGATAGGTCCGCACCATAGAGGCTTCCGCCGCGTCACGGTGCATCTGCTCCAGCCGGTTCACCTGTTTGAGCGCCTCCTTGCTGGCTTCCTCAGGCATCCTGGCCCTGGCTATTTTCTCCCGAAAGTCGCCGGTCTCTTCAGTCCGGTCTTCCGAGTCTCCCAGTTCGTGCTTAATGGCCCGCATCTGCTCCCGGAGGTAGTACTCCCGCTGCGAGCGGCTCATTTCCTCCTGGGCCTCGGACTGAATCTTGGCCTGCATGGTGGAGACCTTGAGTTCCTTGCTCAGGTATTCGTTAATCCGGTTCAGTCGTTCAATCGGGTCGAGAATCTCGAGAATCTCCTGCGCCGCCTCGACCTTGAGCCTGAGATTGGAGGCGATCAGGTCTGCCAGTCGGCCCGGGGACTCGACGTCATCGAGAATCGCCTCGACCTCGGGCGACAGGAGGCCTTTGAGGGAGAGGATTTGCTCGCTTTGCTCCCGAACATTGCGCATCAAGGCTTCGACCTCGAGGGTCATCCTGGGGTCTTCCACGTCCGGGAAGCGCTGGATGCGAACCAGGGAGACAGGTTCATGTTGAATATATTCCGTAATCCGGGCCCTGGCCAGGCCCTGGATGAGGACTTTCAGGCGACTGTCTGGCAGCTTGAGCACCCGCATGACTATGGCCACGGTCCCGACGTCATAGATGTCCTCCGGCGCAGGGTCCTCGAGGGTCTGGTCTTTCTGGGTGGCCAGCATGAGGAGGCGGTCTCTGGACATGGCCTCTTCGACAGCCTTGATGGAGGCTTCCCTTCCCACAAAGAGAGGCAGGATCATTTGAGAAAAAATGACTACATCCCTGGCAGCCAGCAGAGGGAGTTCGTCCGGGATTTTCATCTCCTCGATGCCGTCAATGTGGCTATTTACTTCGAATGTTTCTTGGGTCATGAGTTTAAATGCTCGTTTTTTATTTAAGGCAAGAAGCAAAAAGAGTCAAGCCTCCTACTTAACCCGACTTCTCTTTATCCTTGCTATATCAGGATATTCATGATACAACAATCTAAAATTATATTCAATTTCCCGAGGGCCTTTTCATGACGCATCAGGACGATCCAGAAGGCCAAAGACCGGCAAGCCGTCTATTTTCTGGAATCGGTCTCAACCTTTTTTTGATTGTCCTTCTGTCAGCGGTGACCCTATCTTTTATTGCCTTAGGGCTGCTGCGGTCAAAGCCGAGCCCGGACCTTCCTCAGGCGCCGGTTCAGAATAAGGTTTCCAAGCCGGTCATCCTGCTGCCCGGTCAGTTTGAGGTCAAGACGGCCAAGGCCGAACCTGTCTTCACGACCACTTCTCAGCCGGTTCAACACCCTGCCTCAGCAGAATCGGTGGAAGCAGAGGCTCAAAGGGCGGCCCTGCCTTCTGCTTCGGCTCCAGGTCAAATGACCACTTCCACCACTTCCACCACTACCACCACCGAGCCTACCATTATCCTGGCGCCCGGTGAAGCGGTCAAGGTTGCTGCTAAAAAGTTCGAGCTTCCTCCACCAAAGTGGCAGACGCTGGATAAAAACTGGGACAAGGTGAAACCCGTCAAGCCGCCTCAACTGGACAAATCAAATCTGGCAGGCGCTGGATGGAAGCAGCTTGAGCTGGGACAGGCGGAAAAGGTGCAGATTGGTCCCGCGGGTAAAACGCCTTCCGTGGCTACCGTGCGAACCAGGACTCTCAAGAAGCCTCAGCCGCCCAAGAAAACTCCGGCCAAAACATCGCCTCAAAAGAAACCCAGCCCGCCAAAAATCAGCAAACCCAAGCCCGTCAAGGTTGCATCCAAGGTTAAAAAGAGGACCGGTCTGAATCTGGCGATCATCAACGAGAGCGGTAAAAGTGGCATGGGCCAGGTCTTTCGGGACGTCCTCGAAGCCATGGGCTACCCGGTGACGTTGGTCAAGGATAAACCCCAAAAGGCCGGTGTCACGATCATCTATTACAAGCCCACCGCAGAAGCCCGGGCGCGCCGTCTGGGCGACCGCATCCCGGAACTTAAAAAACTGGCCCCCATAACCTGGTCCTCCCAGTTCGATATCGTGGTCATAATCAGGTGAGATTTAAAATCCTTCCCCCCTATTTCTCATCGGCACGTCTTCACCTTGAGCGTCTTTCCATCGGTAACAAAGATCACCGCGCCCTGCCGGTCAGTGCGAAAGACCCTGGCCCCGACCTCTCTGACGCGGGCTAGGGCTTCAGACGCAGGCTGGCTGAAGTGGAGGGATTTCAGGTCAACCTTCAGCCGATTGTTGTTATTTTGATTTTCTTAAGAAAATTTTGTGGGCCTTAAAGACAGATAACTCACAATATTTTATTATGAAATAGTAAATTTTTCTTTACTGATTTCAATTGGAAGACCTACACGCATAAAAAAACGTGCAAAGGCCTGTGATAAATGTTCTCTATAAGGTGGAAGCAAACGAAACCTATATTCATCTCGCTGTTTGAGCAAAGATTCAAGGAAAATGCGAGGGATAGTAAAAATGTCATGGAAATCAACTACGCGAATATCAAGTTTATAATCTTTATTCTCAAAACTGTTCAGCATGGCTAGATTCCATATAAAACCATCGCAAATGTCACTACAGTGACTTCGCCATGCTTTTGGGGAAGGATTGTTATTCCTGTTTTTCATTTCAGTTTCCCATGCCGATTTATATTCTTTTAACGAAAAATGAGGGCAAAGAATTACATTAGCAACTTTGGAATGTTCTAAATCACATGCCTGAGTCAGAACCACAACATCGGCACTTATGACATCCGATGCTGAATCAAGAACTTCTGTATACTCTTTACCCTGTAAATCAATAGTATCAGACTGCCAACCAATCACGGGACAACTAAATATTAAATCTCCCTGGGTAATAGGGACATCTGCATTAACTAATTCATACCATCCTTCAGTCATTATTTATTTCAAGGCTACGTCTATCGATAGTTATTTTTGGTTTCCAGCGAGGCAGATCAGCCGTTTTTATTTTAATTCTTTTTGAGAACAAGATTTTTCTTTTATAAGGAGGGTTAAAAATACCTCGGAAGGTAATAGGCTCTTCTTTTTCATGTTGCTGAAGCTCAGTTTCACAGTCCATCGTTGCTATACTATTACGTTGAAAAAAAGTGTCTTCTTCGGGTGCGTCATAGAACCTGCTGTAAAGTTGTTGATACCCTTGTGTAATAATCCAAAAGCTCTTTTCTATAACGTATAAGCTTTGTTCTCTTAGGGAAGCATCCGTAGGTATAGCTCGGCAATGGATGGAACTGGATGTTGGTTCTTCAGGCTTAGTTTCCTCGCCTACAGTGTAGGTCTTTTCAGGATCTTTCTCGACTCCTGGTGAATACCCCAATGTTTGACTTTTATCTTCATATTCCTCTATTCTTTCAAGCCCCATATTGTTTTTTGTACCTCCTTAGCAGTTAAATCTGCAAAGCCATAAACTATCCATTCGTGGGCGAGGTCGAACCATTCCCACATTCCTTCAGTAGATTTATCATTTCCGATTCCTCGAACAGTTGAGTTTAATACTAATATTGGACGGTTCGTCTCGCTTTCTCTGATTTTCTGGATAGTAACGTGAAAACGACCAGCCTGATTAGGCAAAATAAAACTTGTTCGCCAATTAATCGCCTCCGGTTCATTCAAGAATCGCCCTCGTTTTCTTCTGAATACGAAATCCGGGAATAGCTTTCCAATGTCCTTAATTGAGTCCCAGCCATCTCCTTGTGGAATATGATTTATGTAAGTCATCTCGTATTGCAAGGGAGAAATTTCGCCGAGGTTATTTTCTTGTAAAAATGATTTAAACTGCGATAACTGCTTGCGGAACATTTCGATAACGTAATAATATCGTGGATATTCATCACTAGGCCGTATTTTCCGCCAGTTGTATAAAAACCGATTACGTTGTACCTGAATTAGTCCATTTTCATTTTCATGTACGAACCAAATTCTTGGAAGAGGTGGTGTTTCAGAAATTTCAAATTTTAGTTTTCGACTACTGGGTTCACGTTCAAACGTCTCAATCGTTGGGGTTAAAGGAGGGGCTTCCCTACATTCAGGATATTCGGGTCTAAATTTTTCCCAAAGAAGACCAATATGGGGGGCAAGAAAATTATGAATGGATTCGAAGAGGATGCCGCATACCACCTCAACGACAGGCGGATTCTCATAATTGATCAGGCTTTTTTGTGTTGTTCCCATGCGATTCACCACAATATTTGAAAAATCTAATTACCCATTATTATCAATATGCGCCACTTTATTTAAGGAGTAAAACATTTAGGTGATGAATCTCGGGCCAATATAGTGAATTTAGAATCAAGAGTTATATAAAAGATTATAATTTAAATTCAATTAAAGTCAATTCTTAAAAAATGTCAAGTGTTTTCTTGAGTCATGTGTCTCTTAATCCATGTTCCGATTTTAGATTCTCTCACCCACTATTTTACAAAACCGATGTTATAAAAAGTAAACTTAACATGTCAAGTGGTTTAGGCTACTATCCCCTTCAGGTACTATTTTATCATATAATCTCAAAATATAACCAGCGCTTACCTCTCATTTCCACGTCTTCACCTTGAGTGTCTTTCCATCGGTAACAAAGATCACCGCGCCCTGCCGATCAGTGCGAAAGACCCTGGCCCCGATTTTTCTGACGCGCGCTAAGGCCTCCGGCGCAGGCTGGCTGAAGCGGTTATACCGGCCAACTGAAAAAACGACATGCCTGGGCTTAACCGCCTTGAGGAAAGCCGGAGTCAAGGAGGTCTGCCCGCCGTGATGGCAGGCCAGGAGCACATCGGCTCGAAGCTTATCCCCCTGCCGGGATAAGATTTCGGCCTCGCCCTCCATTTCCAGGTCCCCGGGGAAGAGGAAGGCTATCTGACCGAACTGGATTCTGATGGTCAGGGAGTTGTTGTTGAGGTGTGGCTGGCGCTTTCCCATGGCTTGAAGCTTTAAGAAGTCCGGGGGCGGGTGAAGGGCCTGCACCCTGGCCGCTCCGAAATGCCGGGGCCGGTAAAGGTCTGCCAGGGTCGGCTGTTTCAGACCCCGGCTGTTTATGACATTGATCAGCTCCTGGTAAAGGTCTGAGGCGCCTGGCTCATGATTAGACCAGAACTTTGTTGGCTTAAAGTTTTGAGCCAAATAGGTAAGACCCCAAAAGTGATCCGCTTGGGCGTGGCTGAGGACCAGGATATTCAAGCGAGTCACACCCTGGTGAAGCAGGTACGGGGCAATGATGTTTTCTCCAGGGTCAAAACTAGAACCGGGGAAGCCGCCGCCGTCAATCATCATCTCGGTCCCGTCAGGGAATGAAACATGAGCCGCGTTGCCTTGACCGACGTCGAGCATGGTAACCGTGAGCTGAGGGTTGATGGAACGGGAGATATCGGGCCAGAGCAGGATGGGGATACAGGCGGCCATGATTAGAATGGAAACCAGGGCCGCTTTTTTTATGGGTCGGATCAAAAAGAGGCTTATCAGGAGAAGATAATAGCCAATGATAAAGACCGGACCAGGGCTGGGCACTGTCAGGTTGACCCAGGGCCAGGAGGCCGCGCCCTCGATGGTGGCCAGAAGAATCCAGAGCATCCGTTCGATCCCCAGAAAGATGATTTTCGCGGCCCAGGGGAATATCGGCGCCAGCACCAGGCCAAAGAGTCCCGGCGGGATGATGATCAGGACGATCAAGGGGGTGAGGATCAGGTTAGCTGGTAAGGTCAGGAGCGGCAGCTGGTTGAAATGGTGGGCCACAATGGGGGCCGTGCCTAGAAAGGCTGCTATGGTAATGCTCGCCATGGCCCGCACCCGGCCCAATAAAGGCCTTCGGACCGCGTCTCCGGCCGTGGGGTCCACACGGGCCTGGGAGAAATCCGTGAGGCGTGGAGCTATGATTATAATGGCGCCGACCGCGGCAAAGGAGAGCTGAAAGGAGACGCTGAAAACAGCCCCGGGCTGGAAGATGAGGATGGCCCAGGCCGCCGCGGCCAGGGCGGTCAGGAGGTCTCTCCTTTTACTAAGAAGAAAAGCCAGGCAAAAGACACCAACCATGATGGCGGCTCGTACGGTGGAGGGCCTTCCCCCGGCCAGGCCGGTATAGAGGATGACCGGCCCCAGGGACAGGAGAATGGAAAGACCCAACAGGTTCAAGCGAAGCGCCAGGCCGGGCCAGAGCAAGAGCAGCTTCAGAAAGAGCCAGTAGGATGCAGCCGCAATCAGGCCAATATGCAGACCGGAGATGGCCAGAAGGTGGGCCAGCCCCAGGCGTCTGAAGGCCTCCTTCACCTCCGGCTCGATATCGTCCCGAATTCCCAGCAGCATAGTCTTGACCAGTCCGCGGGCCGGCTGGGCCATCGCCTGATCAAGGAAGCGCGCCGAGTTATTTCGAAATCTGTCGAGAAGAAGGATCGGAGAAGGAATGCAATCCGGGGCTTTTATAACAATCAGCAGGCGAGGGTCCTTTAAAAATCCCTGGACCCAGATGCCCCGAGCGGCCCAAAAGGCCTGGTAGTCAAACCCGCCCGGGTTGGAGAAACCGCTGATCTTTCTCAGGACTGCCGGGAAACGAACCCAATCTCCTCGTTTGACGATCAGATGCTCGCTCGAAACGGTCAGATAGATCCGGCCGCTTACCGGGGCCGAGTGACCGCCCGGAACCAGGACTTCCCGGGCCGATATCACGAGGCGCGTCCGGCTATAAGTCCGCCTCGGCGCCTCGGCCACCCAGCCGCCAAAGACCAGCCCCGGTTGGTCCTGGTACTGATAGACATGGCCTGCATCTTCGGGAGGGGTAAAGACGGTCGCTGCGGCCGCCAGGCTAATCAGGACAAAGGCCATGGCCGCAACAGCCAGGGGAAAGCGGTAGCGCTTCAGGACCCAGAGGATAAAAAATAACGTCGCCAGAGCGGCGAGGGGCCAGAGCCAAAAGGGCAGCGGAACCAGCCTGGGGCCCCATGAAAGACCGGCCAGAAAAAATAGCAGTAGGAATAGAAGAGGACGGAGCAGGAGGGGGCGGAGCCAGCCTTTAATCATCCGGGTTCCGGCCCCTGCGGCCTCGCCCTTTGACCTCCAATTCAAGCCGGGCCAGCTTGCGGTAGGCCTTTTTTATCTCCTCCTGAGAAGCATCCTTGGACACCCCCAGGGCCTCATATGGATCAGGATTACTCATCAGCTGTCTGACCTCACGAAAAAAATAGTAAGATCAGGTCATTTCAATGTCAAGGTAAGATCTGAAGAGTCAGATATCACCGCCGCAGCGAAATATCACGGTCAAGGGTCTTTTCGGGAGCGCCTTACAACTTTTAAAAGACCATGGGGGCATATCCATCCTTGATGAAGTCAGATATTACCGGGCCAACATAGACTACCTCCAATCCAAGCTCCTCTATCTTTTCAGAGGTTCCGTCCTGGTCGGAAATATACTTGCAGACCGATGGCTTTTCTTTGGCCTTGATCTCTTGGGCCGCCCGGCTGACACGCTCATCCTCCACCAGAAGTTTTTGTGATGGCCCGAAAAAGATGACCTTGACGTCATCCAGCCAGCCGAAACGTATCGCGTTGAAGGCATACATCAACCCGGTCAATGCCTTCTCGGCTTCGCCTGTAGATATGATCATCAATACCTTGGAACTCATGGCCCTCCTCCTTTTTTCTCGATATTCGTGAAAGCATAATTTATATTCTTTTCTGTTTCCTGTCCACCAAAGTCAGCGAAAATTACTGAAAAGCGCGGGGGATCGTTTTTCAAAACAAGGGACGCGTCCCTCGATATATTCACACCTTTGAGACCCCTCGATCCAGGCGGCGTTCCCCACGAGCTGCATCACCGGGTATTTCAAGAGGTTCTTTCTAAAAATTAAGAAATCAAATCACTCATTTATGGAAGGTGCAAACGATTTATGCTTGACAAAACGGAAAGATATAGATAACAAGCTACAGGGTTCTCTAACCAGCCTCGGCCTCATGGTGAGCGCTGCATGGCTTGAATATGGAGAATAACCTGAGAGCCTGATTACACCATTGAGGAGGCGAGTAAATGACGGAGATAACTTCACCGATGAGCGGAAAGATACTGGAGATTAAAGTTCAGGTTGGCGATCAGGTAGCGGAAGACGATGAGGTGGTCACGCTCGAAGCGATGAAAATGGAAATCCCGGTTGTTTCTACGGATAACGGCACCGTTAAGGAGATCATGGTCCAGGTTGGCGACTCGGTTGAGGCCGATGCAGTCCTCATGACCTTGGAGTAACCCCTGGCCGGTAAAACCCCAGTATTAATGTTTACTTAATCATTTTTTAGTGGCCGCCTGAAACAATCTTACTTAAAGAGACTTTCGGGCGACTGCTTTTTTTTATAACTTGTGTGCTTGATATGACCCCAAGAATTATATTCATCTTTCTGATCTGGCTTTTTTTATCGGCTTTTTCAGGATCGGTTATGGCTGAGGAGCCTTCTTTACCAGAAGCGGCCGATGAACTCTGCCAGTCATTTCTGGAGTTAATGGATCAGCATCAATATACCCAGGCATATGAGCTTATTGCCCCGCAATTCAGGCAGACCGAAACCCAGCCTCAGTGGCGCGACCGGGTTTCTTCTGAAAGAGAATCTGTAGGGGAGTTCAAATCGCGCCGGTTAGCCAAAGTGGAGAAGGCGGACGCCTTTGCCAATCTGCCAGAAGGGGATTACCTTCTGGCGGTTTACGAGACGACCTTCACCGGCCAGGCTGAAACCAGAGAGACTGTCGTCCTGACCTCGGCTGAGGACGGTTACAAACTGGCCGCGTATGAATTCAGCCGAAACGTGTGGCCCGAGGCGCTGAGAATCATTGGCAACGGACTATTCGTGGTCTTTTTTATTATGATCCTTCTGGCCGCCGTCACCTGGGCCATGGGCAAGTTCATACAGAAAATCGAAAACTCGAAAAAGGAAGAAAATGGTAGTTAGCCATGTTTGGAATCACGACCGGTTTCTCCTCCCTGCTTGAGAACCCGGGCCAGATCGTTATGATTCTGGTCGGTCTGGGATTCATCTACCTCGCCATAAAAAAGGAGTGGGAGCCTTATGAACTGCTGCCCATCGGCGCGGGGATGCTCCTGGCCAATTTACCTTTGACCGGTCTGACCACCCAGCCTGAGCCGGGCCTGGCACCGGGCATGGCCGGCGTGCTGGGCATCATCCTCAAGTACGGCCTCTACACCTGGACGCTCCTGCCTCAGTTCATTTTCTTCGGGATCGGGGCTTTAACCGACTTCGGGCCGCTGATCGCCAACCCCAGGGCCTTTCTCCTGGGGGCGGCCGCTCAGATCGGCATTTACACCGCCTTTGCCGGGGCCATCTTTTTGGGGTTCACCCTCCGGGAATCTTGCTCCATCGGCATTATCGGCGGTGCGGACGGCCCGACTACCATCTACACCACCGGGCTGCTGGCCCCGGCAATCATGGGCATTACCGCCACGGCGGCCTATTCCTACATGGCCATGGTAGCCATCATTCAGCCGCCCATCATCAGGGCCTTAACCACCAAAAAAGAGAGACAAACCCTGATGAAGCCCTTGACGCGGCAAGTCTCTAAAACAGAAAAAATCCTCTTCCCTATTTACTCCTCCATCATCATCATCCTGCTCATTCCTAAAAGCGCTCCCCTGGTCGGCATGCTCCTGCTGGGCAACCTCTTCCGGGAAAGCGGAGTGGTCGAGCGCCTCTCTCAGACCGCTCAAAACGAGATGGTCAATATCATCACCATCCTGCTCATGCTGGGTATTGGAGCCTCCATGCCAGCGGATAAGGTTCTCCAGACCCGGACATTGATGGTGCTTGCCCTAGGGTTGCTCGCCTTTTGCATTGGCACGGCCGGCGGGGTTCTGCTCGGTAAGGTCATGAGCTGGATTTCAAAGGAGCCTTTCAATCCCATGCTCGGCGCGGCTGGGGTTTCAGCGGTGCCCATGAGCTCCCGGATCGTCCAGCATATGGGCCAGCAGGAAAACAAGCGGAACTACCTGCTCATGCATGCCATGGGAGCGAACGTAGCCGGTGTTATCGGGTCTGCCGTAGCAGGCGGTTTTTTCTTATCCTATTTTCATCAGTTGTTTTAAAGGTCTTATTTTCCCTTACAAAACTTGCAACGGGTCTGCGGCTGCGAAAGCAGCGGTGGCCTTGCCAGTGTTTTCCTTTCCCTGCCGGCCTCTAAAAAAAACTTGCCACAGCCTCCTTTTTTTTATAATTTGGCCGAACATGATTTGATTATGCTAAACTCTGCTGGAAGGCTTTATACAACAGTCAGATAGGAGCCAAAAAATGGCAAACAGCGATAAATATGAGGAATTAAGACGGCGTGACGCAGAGGCCCTTCTGGGCGGCGGCCAGGATAGAATTGACGCCCAGCACAAGAAAGGCAAGATGACCGCCCGGGAGCGGGTAAAATTCCTTTTGGACGATGGAACGTTCGAAGAATTTGACCGCTTTGTAGTCCACCGCTGCACCGATTTCGGGATGGACAAGAAAAAGATACCTGGAGACGGGGTGGTTACAGGCTATGGCACGATTGACGGCCGTCTGGTGTACGTTTTTTCGCAGGATTTTACCGTTTTCGGCGGCTCACTCAGCGGGGCCTTTGGTGAGAAGGTCTGCAAGATCATGGACATGGCCGTGGCTAACGGCGCGCCGGTCATTGGTCTCAACGATTCGGGCGGAGCGCGGATTCAGGAGGGGGTTGAGTCCCTGGGCAGCTATGGCGAGATTTTCAAACGCAACGTCCTCGCATCGGGAGTGGTCCCCCAGATATCAGTGGTCATGGGGCCCTGCGCCGGAGGGGCCGTCTATTCCCCTGCCATTACCGACTTCACGATCATGGTTGACAAGACCTCCCATATGTTCATTACCGGACCCCAGGTCATTAAGACGGTGAGCCACGAGGAGGTGGATGCAGAGCACCTGGGCGGGGCGATGCGGCACAATACCACCAGCGGTGTGGCTCAATTCCTGGCTGACAATGATAAAGAGGCCCTGAAGCTGGTCCGGGATCTCCTGGCCTTCCTGCCATCAAACTACGCGGAGAAACCGCCACGGATCGAGTGTCGCGATGACCCTGAAAGGGTGGAGATGAAATTGAGGGACATCATCCCGGACAATCCCAAGAAGCCTTACCGCATGAAGGAGATCATCACGGCCGTGGTGGACGACGGTCACTTCCTCGAGGTTTCCCGCCGTCATGCCCAGAACATGATCACCGGCTTCGCCCGCCTGGACGGTTATCCCGTGGGTATCGTCGCCAACAACCCCAGATTTTTAGCCGGCTGCCTTGATATTGACGCCTCGAATAAGTGCGCTCGGTTCGTCCGTTTTTGTGACGCTTTTAATATTCCTCTGGTGACCTTTGTTGACGTGCCAGGTTATCTGCCCGGGGTGGCCCAGGAGCATGGGGGGATTATCAAGCACGGATCGAAGATAATTTACGCCTACTGTGAAGCCACCGTGCCTTTAATTACGGTCATCACGCGCAAGGCTTACGGCGGCGCTTACGACGTCATGGCCAGCAAACACCACGGCGGGGACATCAATTATGCCTATCCCACCGCTGAGATCGCTGTCATGGGCCCTGACGGCGCGGTCAACATTATCTTTCGGCATGAAATTGAGAATGCCCCGCCCGAGGAGCAGGAAAAGATCAGAGAGGAACTGGTTGATAATTACCGCCGCACCTTTGCCAGCCCATACAAGGCCGCTGAAAAAGGCTATATTGACGAGATTATTATGCCAGAAGACACCAGGCTCAAACTCATCCGGGCCCTGAAATCCCTGAGGCGGAAAAAGGCCAGTCGGCCCGCCCGCCGGCATGGTAATATTCCACTTTAAAGCAAAGGCACTGAGAATCTAAGCAGGTACAGAACCATGGACAATGGCGAAATTAAAAAAAGTAAGGAAGCCTGGCAGGCTAAGGTGGAAAAGACTTTAGCCAAGAGGCCGGAACGGAAGGGAAACTTTACTACCCTCTCGGAACTTCCTATTGATCGGCTTTATGCTCCAGACGACTTGGCTGCATTCGATTATGAACAGGACCTGGGTTTCCCGGGTGAGTATCCTTTTACGCGAGGGGTCCAGCCGACCATGTACCGGGGACGCTTATGGACCATGCGCCAGTATGCCGGTTTTGGTACGGCCGAGGAGTCAAACGAGCGATACAGGTACCTTCTCAAGCAGGGCCAAACCGGACTGTCGGTGGCCTTTGACCTGCCGACGCAGATCGGCTATGACTCGGACGACGAAGTCGCGCGGGGTGAAGTCGGGAAGGTCGGTGTGGCCATTGACTCCCTGGCCGACATGGAGACTCTGTTTGCCAACATCCCTCTGGACAGGGTCAGCACCTCCATGACCATCAATGCCCCGGCTGCGATCCTGCTGGCCATGTATATCGTAGTTGGAGAGAAGCAGGGTGTGTCCAGAGAGAAACTGACCGGGACTATTCAGAACGATATCCTGAAGGAGTATTCAGCCCGAGGGACGTACATCTTCCCGCCCCAGCCTTCCATGCGTATCATCACCGATATTTTCGCCTTTTGCACCCGGGAGGTTCCGCGCTGGAACAGCATCTCCATCAGCGGCTATCATATCCGGGAGGCCGGATCAACCGCGGTCCAGGAAGTGGCCTTCACCCTGGCCAATGGCGTTGCTTATGTAGAAGCCGCCCTGAAAGCCGGGCTGAAGGCGGATGAGTTCGCGCCGCGGCTTTCATTCTTCTTCAATTCCCATCTGGACTTCCTGGAAGAGATTGCAAAATTTCGCGCCGCCCGGCGCCTCTGGGCGCGCATCATGAAAGAACGTTTCAAGGCGGAAAACCCCCGCTCTCTCATGCTCCGGTTTCACACCCAGACCGCGGGGTGCACCCTGACGGCCCAGCAGCCGGCCAACAATATCGTTCGGGTCGCTTTTCAGGCCTTGGCCGCGGTCCTGGGCGGGACCCAGTCCCTGCATACCAACTCCATGGACGAGGCCTTCTCCCTGCCCACCGAAGAAGCGGTCTCCATTGCGCTCAAGACCCAGCAGGTCATCGCTTATGAGACTGGAGTGACCGACACCGTGGACCCCCTGGCCGGGTCCTACTACATTGAGTACCAGACCAACCGGATTGAGGCTGAGGCCAGGGAGTATATCCAGAAAATTGAGGAGATGGGCGGGGCCGTGGCCGCGGTGGAAAACGGTTATATCCAGAAGGAGATCCAGGAAAGCTCATATCATTTTCAGAAGACGGTCGAGAACGGCGAAAGGGTCGTCGTGGGCATCAACAAGTTCCAGACCGAGGAGGCTCAGCCCTCGCACCTGCTGCGGGTTGATCCGGTGGTGGGAGAGCAGCAATGTGAAAAGCTGAAGACACTCAAAACCAAACGGGATCAGGCCGCCGTGAACCACAGCCTTGAAATCCTGGTCAAGGCGGCCAGGGGTGAGGCCAACCTGATGCCTCCCATCATCGAGGCGGTCAGGGCTTACACCACTTTAGGCGAAATCTGCAACGCCCTTCGTTCAGTTTTCGGCGAGTATGAAGCCTCGGTCACGATATGACCCGGAAGCTTCTCTCACGTTCGGCGAGGTGCTTACATGACAAATGAAAAAAAAATACGCGTGCTCACAGCCAAGCCAGGCCTGGACGGTCATGACCGAGGCATCAAGGTCATTAGCCGGGCCTTTAGGGACGCGGGCATGGAAGTGATCTATACCGGCATCAGAAAAACCCCGGCCCAAATTGTTTCCGCCGCCATTCAGGAGGATGTGGACGTCATCGCCATGTCCGTGCTGTCCGGGGCTCATGACTACCTCTTTACCAGGGTCATGGAGCTTTTAAAGGAACAGGGTGTTGAAGATATACTGGTCATCGGCGGCGGGATAATTCCCGAGGAAGATATTCCCGACCTCAAGGAGGCAGGCATTGCCGCCGTCTTCGGCCCTGGAACCTACACCCAGGATATCATCGCTTTTATTCAGGCCAGCGTTAAATAATGCCTTTGGCGCAGGGAGAAATGTAAGGAGGAAAAAATAAATGGGCTTGTTTGACTTGACTCTGGATGAAAACGTGGCCGTGGTGACCATGAACAGTGGAGAAAACAGGTTCAACTTCTCCTTTTTTGAGGCCTTTCTCAAGATGCTGGATGAGATCGAGAGAGAGACCGAGGCCAGTGCCTTGGTAGTTACATCAGCCCATGAAAAAATCTTTTCAAATGGCATTGACCTTGACTGGCTTATCCCGGCCGTGCAGAAAGGCGGCGCAGCGATAAATAAGAAGTTTCAATCTCAGATGTACGCCCTCTTTAGGCGCATACTCACCTACCCCATGATCACCGTGGCCGCCATAAACGGTCATGCCTTTGCCGGCGGGGCCATTATGGCCTGCGCCTTTGATTTCCGGTTCATGCGTTCGGATCGCGGCTGGTTCTGCTTCCCGGAAGTGGACATCAAGATACCCTTTACCCAGACCCTCAACGCGCTCGTGAAAAAAGCCATTCCCATGTATAAGCTCATCGAGATGCAGTACACCGGGAAACGGCTCACGGCCCGGGAGTGTGAGGAGCACCACATCGTTGTAAAGGCCTGCCATCTCGATGATCTCATGGACGAGGTCCTTGCCTTTGCCAAGGCGTTCAACAAGGACCGGGAGAGCCTGCGCACCATGAAGGAGATGCTGAGCCTAGATATCATCAGGGTCATGGAGCAAGACCTGGCCAGCGAGTAAGCAGGGTTGCGGCTGAAGGCCGTGGTCTTTACATAGGAGCAGGCATATGAAGGCCGTCATCCAGCGTGTCAGCCAGGCCAGGGTTCTGGTTGAGGCCGAAGAGGTTGGCGCCATCGGTCCCGGGCTGGTCATCCTTCTGGGCGTCGGTCAGGCGGACTCTGTTAAGGATGTGGAATACCTGGCCTCGAAAATCGTCCACTTACGTATATTTTCCGATGAGGCTGGCAAAATGAACCGCTCTCTCCTGGACACCCGCGGCCAGGCCCTGATTGTTTCCCAGTTTACCCTGTGGGGCGACTGCCGCAAAGGGCGCCGGCCTTCTTTTGTCGAGGCCGCCCCTGCCGAGCTGGCCGAAAAGCTCTACCTTGAGTTTGTCAAAAAAGTAAGCGAAACAGGCGTCACCACCGCCACCGGGCGATTTGGGGCCCTGATGCAGCTCCACCTGGTCAACCACGGCCCGGTCACCTTAGTACTCGATAGCCAGAAGCGATAACTCCCAGGAAAATATTCACTATGAACAAAGAAGCCGAACCTTTCAGCATGGACCCGAAAGACTGGCCGGATAATCTCCCGCCGTGCCTTATCCACGTGGACAAGGAAGGCCGCATGTGGCACTTCGGCGCCGAGATGATCCATGAAGGCATCAACCGCCTCCTGACGGATCACGTCGAGCTGGACGAAAAGGGCCGGTACATCATTAATTTCAGGGGACAGCGATGCTTCGTTGAAGTGGAAGATACCTTTTTCGTCATCATTCGTCTTGACTATCGCCCGGCTGACGATCAAGTGCCGGAGAGATACCTCATTACTCTCAACGATGGCAGCCAGGAGGAACTGGACCCCGCCGCTCTGACCATCGGCCAGGAGAACGTGATCTACGCTCGAGTCAAATCCAGCCGCTTCCCGGCCCGCTTTCTTCGCCGGGCTTACTACCAATTGGCTGAATACGTGGTTGAAAGAGGCAAGGGCTTCGTGTTGCCTTGCCAGGGGCATGATTATCCTGTCAGGTAAGGATGGTTGTTTTTTTTCAGGGGGGAACTTTGACTAAAAAGTTCCCCCCTGACTTATTCAACTTCCAACCCAGATTAGAGCTTTGTTTCCAGCCACCGACCGCGTTTATACCGGATCAGAATGGCTATGATCCGGATGATGTAATCGTAAATCAGCAGGCTGAAAACGACTCCAACTCCCATGGCCATTGGACCGGAAAGGATATAAGCGGCTGGAATCCGGAAACCGTACATGCCAAGAAGCGTGATTAAAAGCGGCGTCCGGGTGTCCCCCGCGCCGCGCAGGGAGCCTGCAAGCGTGAAATTAATAGCTATCCCGACCTGGCATATGGCCACGACCCGAATGAATGACACGGCGTAAGCGATGACCTCAGGATCGCTGACAAAGATTGAGGCAATGCGGCCTGCGGTCAGGACGTAAACCACGCTGAGGATAAACATGGCAGATACGGCCCAGAAGGCACAAAGCCAGCCCGCCTTCTTGGCGTTCTCCTTGCGATTGGCACCCAGGTTTTGACCGACCAGCGTCGCGGCCGCCATGCCAAAGCCGCCGTTAGGAATAAAGGAAAGCGAGAGAACCTGCATCCCGACCTGATAACCGGAAAGCACGAGTGTCCCGTAGGCTACAATGAACTTGGCGTAAGCCAGCAGACCTATCTGAAGGACAAACTGCTCCAGGGCCGCAGGTACGGCCAGACGGATAACCTGACGGGCGCGGCGGGAACTCCACCCGAAATCCTGCCGAGAGAGCTTGATCCTTAAGCGGCCTGAGAAAAGCAGGGCCGGACCGAGAATGGCGGCAGCCAGATAAGAAAGCAGTGTGCCTGTGGCCGCTCCCTTGACGCCCAGCGCCGGCAGACCGAGCTTACCGAAAATAAGCACGTAATTCAGCCCGATGTGAATGAGGGTCGCAATCAGGCCGATAAACATGGGCGTGCGCGTGTCCCCGGCCCCTCGTAAGGCACCGGAGCAGATGGCCATGACAGCGAGAAATATCAGGCCGAAGCTGAGGATTCGGAAGTAGGAAACCGAAAGGCGAAAGACATCCGGTTCAACTTCGAAGAGCCTTAAAATCGAGGGGGTGAGAAGGGCTGCGAGAATTGCCGTCACAACCGAGGCAGCCAGACCAAGGGTCAGAGCCATTCCCAGCCCGAGGCTTGCTTCTTCTGGTCTGCCTGCGCCAATGTTTCTGGCCACGATGGCCGTGACTGAGATTTCAATCCCGAAGACCAGCGCTGAAATGGTCCAGAAAATCATGGCGCAGAAGCCGACTGAGGCCAGTTCAGCCGTGCCCAGCCGCCCGACCATGATCAGGTCAACCGTGGTGGCAAGGTTCTGGAGCAGGACGGCGAGGCTTATGGGCCAGGCCAAAGAAAAAATGGCCCGCCTGATCGGGATGTCCAGCAGATCGCTGGATGAAGCGACACCCTTCCCTGGAGATTGTTCTTTCTGGATTATGACTTGATCAGACTGCGGCATACCGTGACTATTTCCTGTGAAGTACGAAAAGGGATGACCAGGTGAAAAAGCCAAATCCTTGAAGTGATCGTCATCGCTTCATTGCTCGTTCTTTTAGGAGGGGATTTGAAGGGACTTTTAAAATGGTTCCCCCAAAGAAGACTCCTTTGATGTAATATATATTGATTTTTTCTTAGAAGTAAACCCAAAGGATTAAAAGTGCCAGATGCCTCTTGTAACAGGGCCGCCAGGTCGGCTATCATGTCCATAATCATTAGAAACACTATGGCTAAGGGGTAAGCAATGAAAAAAATATTTTTTCAAGTCGCTATCTTCTTCTTGCTCTTGGGCCTTTCAACCGCTGCCGTCCAGGCTGAACCGACTGATAAGGAAAAAGAATATCAGCAAAAAATTCAAAGCCTGGATTCACTGCTTAAGTCAATCAATGAAATCTCCGCCCAGATCGCCTCGGTGCAGCACGAGCTGAAGAGTCCGCAGGGAGTGGGGCGGGAGGCAGACCTGAAGAGGCAGATAAATGCCTTGAGCCTTAAAAAAATGAACCTGGTGAACAGTTTCAATCAGGCTGCCACTGAGGTGAACCTGGATGCCTTTAAGAAGAAGGAAAAAGAAGAACTGAACTGGAGTGAAGAGCTGACCGAACTCCTAGGGCCGTTAATCACAGAATTGAAAAAAATGACCTCCCGGCCTCGTGAACTTGAAAGAAAACGAAGTGAGATCAAAACACTCAAGTCGCAGCTTCCGGTCATCCGGAAGGCGATTTACCATATCGAAACGCTTTTGACTCAGACCGACAGCCAGGAGCTTAGGCTGGCTCTGAATGATTTGAAGAAAGACTGGGAGATGAGGTACCATGAAACCAAAGCCCGGGTGAACATTGCCTCGCGGCAGATGGAGTGGGAGCTGGGCAAAAAAAAGCCGCTGTCTGTGTCCCTGCGGGAGATACTCCGGATTTTTTTCAAGAGCCGCGGCCGCAATGTGATCCTGTCCTTCCTGGCCTTTATCCTCTGCTGGTTTGTCTTACACTCGATTCACAGATTGATCCAGAAGCACAGCCCCTTTCATCAGGCAAACCGCACTTTTTCCGTGCGCTTGTTTGACCTATTGTTTATTTTTGTTAGCGCCCTGCTATCCTTCCTGGCCTTTTTGGCCGTGCTTTACTTTTTCGGGGACTGGGTGCTTCTCTCCCTGGCCATCGTTTTCCTGGTCGGGCTGGCCTGGGCTTCCAAGCAGGCCGTCCCTCTGGTCTGGAATCAGGCCAGGCTGATCCTCAATTTCGGACCAGTCAGAGAGGGCGAAAGAGTGATCTATAAGGGCATCCCTTACGAGGCTTCCAGTATAAACATCTTCTCGGTCCTGAACAACCGGGAACTGTCCGGCGGTCAGATCAGGCTGCCTTTAAAAGACCTCCTGGAACTCCGGTCCCGCCCAATCGCCCCGGACGAACCCTGGTTTCCCTCCAGGCAGGGGGACTGGGTCGTCCTGGCGGATGGGTCTTACGGTCAGGTAGAAATTCAAACACCGGAGATGGTGAAGCTGGACCTGTTTGAAGGGGGAACCATGACCTTTCGCACCCAGGATTATCTGGCCCAGGCCCCCACGAGCCTCTCTCGCGGGTTCGAGCTCGCGGTGACCTTTGGGATAGACTACCGGCATCAGCCGATCGTCACGACCGAGATCCCCAAGGTTTTCGATCAAGCTGTTACGGATGGGCTAAAACAGGAGGGGTATGGCGAGGTTTTAGACTCTATCCAGGTTCAGTTTAAAGAGGTCGGGCCTTCCTCCATGAATATCGTCATCAAGGCCCGTGTCAGGGAAGGTCAAGGGTCTCAGTATGAACTCCTTCGCCGGGCCATTCAGCGGACCTGCGTGGACACCTGCAATATTTACGGCTGGGTCATTCCCTTCCAGCAGGTCACGGTGCATATGACGGCCCCTCAGGGGGGAAATCAGGCTTAAAACACTCACCGTGAAGATCGCTCAGAAGGCGCAGAGCTTAAGAGACAGTATTCTCGTTTTCAATTTCCAGCTTGAGAGCCATGGGAAATGAAATTTCTCGGCGATCTCTGTCAACCCTGCGAAAATATTTAATCTTAAATTAAATCTAGTCCACAAGCTGAAGAGGCAGGCTGTCCGCCACCAGGAACCCTTCCACAGTGGGCACGATCCGACCCTCAATCAGCATCACCAGCCCGGTTCCTAATAACTGATTCAGTATCGGGCCCAGGCGGGGGTGATCATCAATATCTGACAGGCCTATCCCTTCCCTGGTCCTGAGACCCAGGTAAACCCTTTCCAGCCCAAGCTGTTCCTCAGAAAGATTTTCCCGGCCTTCAACCGGGGCTTTACCCTGATTAAGCTTCTGACAGTAGACTTTGACAGACCGGACATTCCACCACCGCACACCAGCCTCAAACGAGTGGGCCGAAGGCCCCAGTCCGAGGTAAGGCACGTGGCGCCAGTATTTCTGGTTATGACGGGAACGATACTCCTCCTTCAAAGCGAAGTTCGAGATTTCATAGTGAATGTAGCCGTTTTCTTCAAGGAAGCGGGAGGTGAGAAGGAATAAGTTTCCGGCCTCTTTTTTATCAAGCGGCCTGATGAGACCTTTTTCTTTCATCTGTCCGAACTTCGTCCCTTTTTCAAAGGTCAATTGATAGCAGGAAAGATGTTCGGGCTTATAACTTAGCGTTTTCTGGAGGGTATGAAGCCATTTTTCTTCAACCTGCCCGGGAAATCCATACATGAGGTCCACCCCAAGGTTGGCAACCCCTGCGGACCGAATCCTTTCCAGGACCTCCCCTGCATCCCGAACCGCATGTCTTCTTCCTAAAAAGGAAAGGTCGTCTTGATCAAAGGACTGCACCCCCAGGCTGATTCTCCCGATACCCAGTTCCATAAGATGATTTAGCCTTTCAGGGGTGACTCCCTCAGGATTGGCCTCAATCGTGATTTCCACGTCCGAGGCAAAATGAAACGCGTGCAAAATGGTTTCCATAAGCAGGGTCAGCTGGCGGTCATCAAGGATCGTTGGAGTGCCTCCCCCCAAATAGAGCGTATCAAAGGCTTCAAATCTATCCTTATAAAAATGGGCCTCTTTTTCAAGGGCGTTCAGCCATGCTGGAATAAGGGAGGTCGCGGTTACCGAGTAGAAGTCGCAGTAAGGGCATTTTGAATTGCAGAAAGGGACGTGCACATATAAACCGGGAAGCGGGTTTTCATTCATGGTCGGTTTTCAGGACGGCCAGAAAGGCGCTCTGGGGAATCATGACCGCGCCGACGGCTTTCATGCGTTTTTTGCCTTTTTTCTGTTTTTCCAGCAGCTTCCGCTTTCTGGTGATATCCCCGCCGTAGCATTTGGCGGTGACGTCCTTTCTAAAGGGCGAGATGGTCGAGCGGGCGATGATCTTGCCTTCAACGGCCCCCTGGATGGCGATTTTAAAAAGCTGCCTCGGGATTTCGTCCCTGAGCCGCTCGCAGATCTGAACCGCGCGCAGCCGGGCACGATCGCGATGCACGATCAGCGACAGGGCATCCACCCTCTCACCGTTGACCAGGATATCGAGTTTGACCAGGTCGCTTTTACGGAAATCAAGGAAGTCGTAATCAAAGGAACCGTAACCCTGGGTCACGGTTTTGAGTCTGTCGTAAAAATTATAAACCACTTCAGCCAGCGGTATATCGAAGTTGATTTCGATCCGGCCGGGCGTAGGGTAGTGGAACCTGGAATTAACGCCGCGATGCTCCAGGCAGAGTTTCATAACCGTGCCCATGTAGCGTTCCGGGATGAGGATGCTGGTCCTGATATAAGGTTCTTCTGCCCGCTCTATGGCGGCCGGGTCCGGGTAATACTGCGGGTTGTCAATCTCAACGCTGGCTCGGTCCTGGAGAACCAGGCGGTACCTGACGCTGGGCGCGGTCATGATGATACCCTGGCCGAATTCTCTTTCCAAGCGCTGGGCCACGATTTCCAGGTGCAAAAGCCCCAGGAAGCCGCAGCGAAAGCCCTGGCCGAGAGCGGCTGAGGAATCCTTTTGATAGACCAGGGAGGCGTCATTGAGTTTATATTTTTCGAGTGCCTCGGCCAGCGACAGGTAATCGTCCGCATAGATGGGGTAGATGGAAGAAAAGACCACGGGCTTGGCTTCTTTGAAACCGGGCAGAGGTTCAGGGGCTGGCCGCAAATCAAGGGTAATGGTGTCGCCGATTCTGGTATCGCTTACGGTCTTGATGCCGGAAATCATATAACCCACCGATCCGGCGTAAAGCTCTTTCTGAGACACCCGGCCCAGCTTGAAAACGCCCACCTCTTCGACCCTGTAGGTCGCCCCATTGGACATGAGCTGGATAGTGTCACCCGGACGAACGGTCCCGCTGAAAATCCGGCAGCTGATAATCGTACCCTGGTACGGATCATAGCTGGCGTCAAAAATCAGGGCCTTAAGCGGGGCGTCCTCGTCTCGATCCGGCGGAGGAATCTCCTGAACGATGGCCTCAAAAACCTCATCAATCCCGATCCCCTCCTTGGCGGAACACAGGATGGCCCGGTCTGCATCCAGCCCCAGGTCCACCTCTATCTGTTCCTTGACCCGCTCGATATCGGCCGAAGGAAGGTCAATCTTATTAATCACCGGAATGATCACCAGATCGTGTTCCATAGCGGCATAGAGGTTGGCCACGGTCTGGGCCTCCACCCCCTGGGAGGCATCCACCAGGATGAGCACGCCCTCACATGAAGCCAGAGCCCGGGAGACCTCATAGGAAAAGTCCACGTGCCCGGGAGTATCAATCAGGTTGAGGATATACTCCTGCCCGTCTTTGCCTCTATAAGGCAGGCTGACGGTCTGGCTTTTTATGGTAATGCCTCGTTCTCGCTCCAGGTCCATGGTGTCTAAAATCTGGTCGCGGAAATCCCGTTCTTCCACCAGACCGGCCCGCTGAATGAGGCGGTCGGCCAGGGTGGATTTACCATGATCAATGTGGGCGATAATGCTGAAGTTACGTATCTCGGTCATATCGTGATACTTCTTTGTTCCTTTTGATGACACACCTAGACCATCTAAAAATACCCTTTTCTGGTTCAAAGGTAAACAGGAAATGAGCCATTTGCGTTGTAACGGAATTTTCTTATTTAGCCTCATATATTTCCACTTTTGAGGAAGTGATAATGGCTCGATCCTGTTCTGGGTCAGAATAAAATTAAGGTTTCGAGG
>JAFDHD010000050.1 GCA_019308995.1 Deltaproteobacteria bacterium
AGGATCAGCACCTCCATTACGTTCACAACTTCCTGAACATCGAGCGGTACAAGATCACATCTGAGATTGAGGCGCCGACAGGTTCGTGCGCACTCGGCTTCGAGTTTGAAAAGACAGGCACGGAGAAGCTCGGCGCAGGCGGCATCGGGCGGCTGTGCCTCAACGGAAAGCTGGCTGGAGCGGGAAAGATCACCCGCACCAGCGTCGTGCGCTATCACTTGGCTGACGATGGCCTTTGCTGCGGTTATGACAGCCAAACCCCGACCTCAGAAGATTATGACTCACCATTCCGCTTTTCAGGCAAACTCAAGCGTGTGATAGTGAACGTCAATGGGGATAGTTACTCTGATCCTGAGTTAGAGTACAAAATCGCTATGGCCAAGCAGTAGGACTCCGAAAGATGGTTATACCGATTGAATAAATTCATGATATGAAATAAACACATGGAATAAAATTAAGGAAATAATTGGATATCGGAAGCGTTGCTTACTCTAGGCTGTGTCAGTCCGGTATACACTACTAACAGAGGAACCCCGTCTCCAAATAGAAGCGCCAGCAGAAAAATAAATCTTGAATTGGTGAAAGGTCTATTATGCAAGAAAACCAGATGTCTTATACAAATTGGAGGGATGACTACAAACGAAAGCTTGTCAGCGCAGAGGAAGCGCTTCGTGCGGTTAAATCAGGCGACCGTGTGTTTATCACTTTCGCCCGTGACCCTTTCCTCCTATGCCAAGCACTTGCAGAACGCTTTAACGAGCTTAAGGACGTACAGATAAATATGATGATGGCACAGACTGACCCTGGATGGCTTGAGCCAGAGCGCTCCGATGCCTTCCACGTCACGGTTGGTGTTTTCTGCGGCCCTATGGCTCGTGATTGGCTTGCCGACAATAAGTGTGATTTTCTGCCACACAGCTTTAGCATGGAAGGCAAAGTATATGAGCGACCAGATGAAGCCAGACCCTGGGACATACTTATGACAGTGGTCTCACCCCCAAATGACCTTGGTTACTGCAGTTTTGGCTATACGCTGTGGAATAAGAGGCGTCTGGCCCTTACGACCGGAACGGTGATTGCCGAGGTTGACGAAAACATGATCAGAACCTATGGGGACAACTTTATCCACGTCTCCGAAATTGACTACCTGGTTGAAAACACGCAACCCATTTTATCCGAAGATGAAATTCCATCAGCCCTATCCCATGTGGAGGATGAGATACGAAGGCAGAAAATAACCAATATTCTCCAGGCAGTTGATCCCGTTAGAAGGCTCGATTTTCTGCGCTACCTCAACGGTCTAGACGCCGATGAGATGGATGACATCGAGACGCGATTAGGAGCAGGCGAACCTACAAAGGAAGATAAAAATATCGCTGAGTATGTCTCCAGTCTGATCAAGGATGGAGATACCATTCAGATAGGTACGGGACGACCCTCTGCCCGGTTTGCCGCCATGGGTGTCTTTGATAATAAGTCAGACCTTGGTGTCCACACAGAAATTGGATTCAGGGAACTTTCCCGATTAATGAAAGAGGGTATCATCAACGGAAAGCGAAAAACGCTGCACCCCGGTAAGGTGGTGGCGACTGGTCTTGGGGGCGGCACCGATGATATGGAATTTTTCCATGACAACCCTGCTTTTGAATTGTACGACTGCCAGTACACAAACGATCCTAAAGTCATCGCTGCCAACCACAACCAGGTAGCTATCAACAACGCCCTATCTATAGACCTCACCGGACAGATCGCAGCCGAGACAACCTTTGGAACGCGTATCATTAACGGCCCAGGCGGGCAACCCGATTTTGCAATCGGGACTGCACTTTCACCGGGTGGCCGCTCTATCACCTGCCTGCCATCAACAGCGTTGAATGGAGTCGTATCACGTATCGTTCCCGTTCTTGATGAAGGCTCGGTGATTACCATATCCCGCAACTATGCGGATTACATTGTAACGGAATTTGGTATTGCTAGATTAATGGGCAAAACAATCCGTGAAAGAGCCAATGAACTGATAGGGGTTGCTCACCCTGATTTCCGCACTGAGTTACGTAAAAAGGCTAAGGATCTGTTTGGCCATTAGAGCGAGGACAAAACACAGCAATTGTAATCCTGTAAAGGGAAGAGGAGTCTTTAAGATCAGGTCTTTATTCTCCCAAAAGGGATAGGTCCATGCCTTCCTAACCCCAAAATGGATGCTCGGACTTGAGCTTTTGAATCCGAGAAACAATGTCCCTGATCAGATCTAAGTGTTTAATAATAAGCAAATCACCTTTATGAACGTAACTTGTTTAAATGATACAAAAAATCTATCGACCAGATCAAATTATCATCAACTAATTTGGAGAAGACCCATACTTTAAAAAACATTGCGCATAAATATCCAGGCCCCACCTTTGGCGCTTCAAGCAATCCTTCAAAATTGTAGATATTTCCCTTCAGAGTGTTACCCATGTTTTCAAACTACAGATGCATCAATAGAATCCTTGTGGACATCCAAACCAATATACAGTAAATTAGTCTCCATGGCCTGCCTCCTTTGTTGTGGCTCTGAGTTATGAAGTTTTTTATTTCGCCTCACAGCTTAACCCCTGTTCGCAAAGGGCAGGCCAAATACTTTCAACCATTATGTCTAATGGGCCACACCAGGATTCCTCAGAAATTTTATAGTGATTGAAATGCTTAGCACGTTTAAGATATAAGGTAATGTAAAAGCTAATGGCAGGGATTACCAAGTAATCGCCGCATAATTCAGGATTATATATGATCCTATCATCAGGGAGATTGTAATGACCGGAATACTTGATGGACTGCGAGTAATTGATATGGGTCACTTCGTGGCCGTGCCTTCATCTGGAGCATTGCTGGCCGATTGGGGCGCTGAGGTAATAAAGATCGAACCATTGGACGGTGACGCCATGCGCTATTTTCTGAACCCGCTTCTCGCGCAGATTGGTGAAACCGTAAACTGGCGTTTTGAGATCATCAACCGCGGCAAAAAAAGTATGTCCCTTAATCTAAAATCAAATGAAGGCAGGGATATACTTCTCAAACTGGCGCAGACCGCGGACGTGTTCATGACCAACTATGAACTGGACGCGGTACACCAGCTTGGCCTGGAATACGATGATCTCCGCAAAGCGAATCCCTCGATTATATACGCGTCACTCTCCGGTTACGGCAAGGACGGCCCCGATAAAAACGAACGGGGTTTCGACTTCGCCGCGGCCTGGGCTCGCACCGGGATACAGCATCTTATGGGCGAGCCTGGTTCGCCGCCGCCGTCGCAACGGGGAGGCATGATGGACCGGACCGTTGGGGCGCACATGGTGGCCGGAATTATGGCCGCTCTCTTTCATCGAGAAAAAACAGGCCAGGGGCAGGAACTCGAGTTCTCCCTCTACCATTCCGGCGTATGGACCATAGCCGCCGATATCCAGGTGGTTTTGGGCGGGCAGGACGTGGTACAGAACGATCGAAGCCAGGCCTCAAATCCGCTCTGGAATAATTACCGGGCGCGCGACGGCCGCTGGCTTCAATTGGCCATGCTCCAGTCCGATCTTTCCTGGGCGGATTTCTGCCGAGCGCTGGGCAGACCCGAACTAGAAAACGATCCCAAATTTTCAGATTTAGTCGCACGGTTTGAAAACCATGAGGAGCTGATACAAATCCTGGATGATATTTTTATGCAAAAGGACAGGACCGAGTGGGTGGAACTTCTGAAGGAGAATAATTGCATTTTCAGTCGGATTGAGACTCCAGAAGAAGTGATCAGCGATCCCCAGGCCATCATCAATGGGTTCTTTTCCGAAGTGGATCATCCTGAGGCGGGAATGGTGAAATACGTGAATACGCCGATCAAGTTTAATCAGAATCCGGCCGAGATACGATCCGCTTCCCCGGAAATGGGCCAGAATACGGAGGAACTGCTTCTGGAACTGGGGTACGGCTGGGACGATATCGAACGCCTCAAAGACCTAAAAGCAATAATTTAAGGTGTATTTTAAAATAAAGGATAATACGGGAGTGGGAGGCCGTTATGCAGCAAAAAGAAAATAAATTTGGTGGTGTCATTGGCAGGACTTACAAAGAATCGAAATCCTTTTGGCCAGAACCGGTTACAGCTCCTGAAGGCAGCCCGAATGTTGTTTTTATCATCCTCGACGACGTGGGATTCTCACAAATAGGATGTTACGGGTCTGAAATAGAGACCCCGAATATGGACCGCTTGGCCGGAAATGGACTGCTCTTCAACAATTTTCATACCACCGCGCTCTGTTCACCGACCAGGGCTTGCCTGTTGACTGGCCGCAACCATCATTCAGTCGGAACGGGCATTGTTACTGGTTTAGCCACTGGATATCCGGGTTATAACGGGCGGATGCCGCGCGAAGCGGCGACCATCGCCCAGGTGCTCAAGGAGAACGGCTATAATACTTTTGCCACAGGCAAATGGCATAATACGCCGAATGAGGAGTTGAGCGCGGCCGGTCCATACGACCACTGGCCGCTGGGCATGGGTTTCGAGCGTTTTTACGGATTCCTGGCTGGGGAAACGAATCAATGGAGTCCGGAACTGGTATACGACAATCACCGGATCGAAACTCCGGACCGTCCCGGCTATCATGTATCCGAGGACATTGTAGACAAGTCCATGGAATTTATCCTCGACCAGAAACAGGCCGAACCCGACAAGCCTGTTTTCCTCTGGATGGCCTTTGGAGCCGGCCACGCGCCGCATCACGCTCCAAAGGAATATATCGAAAAATATAAAGGTAAATTTGACAAGGGGTGGGACAAGGTCCGCGAGGAAGTCCTGATCCGGCAGAAGGAGATGGGTGTTGTCCCCCAAGACACGGAACTGGCGCCAAGCAATCCCCGCGTTAGACCCTGGGACAAGCTGTCCGATGATGAGAGGAAGTTATTCGCGCGTATGCAGGAAGTCTTCGCAGGTTTCCTGGATCACACCGACTACCAGATCGGACGATTCGTGGCTTTTCTTGAGAAGATTGGGGAACTGGATAATACCCTGATCATGCTTATTTCAGACAATGGCGCCAGCCGGGAAGGCGGGCCTTACGGGACGGTAAACGAAATCCGTTTTTTCAACCGCGTCAAGGAATCCCTCGAAGCCAATCTGGAAATGATTGACGAACTGGGTGGTCCTCTCACCTACAATCATTACCCACGCGGCTGGGCGCAAGCGGGTAATAGCCCTCTTAAACGCTTTAAGCAAAATACTCACGGCGGAGGTATTCGTGATCCTCTCATCGTACATTGGCCGAAAGGTATCAAGCATAAAGGCCAGGTCCGTCAGCAGTATCACCACGTTATAGACCTTGTTCCCACGGTTTATGAAATCATTGGGATTAATCCGCCCCATGAGTTCAATGGTATACCGCAAAAACCAATTGAGGGTATTAGCATGGCCTATACGTTTAATGATGGTGACGCGCCCACACGAAAAGAAGTGCAGTACTACGAAATGTTTGGTCATCGAGGTCTTTGGCATAACGGTTGGAAAGTGGTTACTTATCATGAATGGGGTTCCGATGGAAATTTCGACGATGACAGGTGGGAGTTGTATCATATTGATGAGGATTTTTCAGAATGTCATGACCTGGCAGAGCTGTATCCGGAAAAACTAGCGGAGATGGTAGATCTTTGGTGGCGTGAGGCGGAAAAGTACCAGGTATTGCCGCTTGATGATCGCACTAATGAACGCTTCCATATCGACAAACCCCCGCGTGATAAAGACCGGAAAGCCTTCACCTACTATCCCGATACCGCCAAGACGCCGGGGAGCGCCGCCCCGCCGATTCGTAACCGGTCCCACTACATCCAGGCCGAGGTGGATATCCCTGAAGAAGGCGCTGAGGGCGTTCTAATGGCCCACGGCGGCCGCTTTGCCGGTTATGCCTTGTATATAAAAGATAACCGGCTGGTTTATGACCATAACTATTTAGGAATCGAACATTATATCGTGTCCTCCGATACGGAAGTGCCCACCGGACCTTCTATTTTGGGTTACCAGTTCGAAAAAACAGGCGAACATCAAGGTGTCGGCCGGCTGTTCATCAATGGAGCGAAGGTTGGTGAGGGTACCATCGCCCGGACGATACCGGTGAGTTATGGGCCTGAAGGATTGGATATCGGGCGGGATTCTTTAACCCCGGTGAGTGAAGATTATACCTGCCCGTTCGAATTCACCGGAGTCTTGAAAAAGGTCGTGGTGACCGCTAACGGCGAACCTCACCTGGATCCGGAGGGAGATTTTCAGGCCGCCATGGGGGAACAATGATTCGATAATACAGATCACCATAATATTCGTAGTATCTGACGACTTGGAAAAACTCCGCTCATTTTCCGTTGAGATTGATTCCGATTAAGCAAATCAGTAGGGAGTAGATATCACGCGTTCAAGGTAGAACTTATAACTACCGGAGAGACTGTCGAAAAAGTCCAGCCACAGCATTTTTGCTGTTTTCGCATATAATAAAATCAGCTACTTGCAAACCGGAAAAAGCCCCAAAAACACGGTTTTTAGGGTTTTTCGACAGTCTCGGAGATAGTGTTTAATGGGGTTTTACTGGGACATATTTCCTGGCCATGCACGTATTGAGAACTTTCTGTTTATAATCACCTACCACAAGATATAGCCCCCTACCTCCCATCTAATTTCTGTAATACAGGTAACGTGGATCTCCCCAGACCAAAGCCGGAAGTATTGGAAAAACAGTTTGCACCACCTCCACAGGAACGAGATGCATATATTGAACATATGCTCAACATAGAAAAATACCATTTGGGCTCGTTCCCTGGCGATGCTGAATATATTCGTAAAAATATAACTAGGAGTCTGTCGGGGAACCCTTATTCGTGTCAATTTATAGTAATTAATTTCTTGTGTTAGAGATAATATTTGTTATTATTTGTTATTATGAAAAGTGAGACACATTTTAGACCCTACACGCCGGACCAGATGTTCCTTCTTCCCCCAAATATCAGGGAATGGTTACCCGAAGACGATCTGATCTACTTCATCCTTGATGTGGTTGATCAACTTGACCTCAGCGAGATTTACAACAGTTATAATGGATCAAAGGGTGGTCAGCCGCCGTATAATCCACGGATGATGACCAGCCTACTCATCTACGCTTACTGCGTTGGTATTTTCAGTTCGCGCAAAATCGAAAAGGCGACCTTTGACCGGGTTTCTTTCCGTGTCATTTGCGCCGACCAACATCCCGATCATGATACCATCGCCGATTTCCGCAAGCGCCATCTGCAGGCTCTATCCGGCTTGTTCGCTCAGGTACTTTTGATCTGCCAGGAAGTCGGCTTGGTCAAGTTGGGCCATGTTTCGCTGGACGGCATCAAGGTCAAAGCCAACGCCTCCCTGCTCAAGGCTTTCGTTCAGCCTTGAAAGAGGCCAGAGGTTTGGTGATCGAGCCTATCCTTATTTTCTGCTTGACAGGTCTTTGAGGGGTGAGTAGGATTGATCGAACGTTCGATCAATCCAAGAATTAATTATTCCCTCATTCATAGAAACTTGCATAAATCTGGAGAATTAAGTGCCGAAAAATATTAGAACTTTTTGCAAAAACTCAAATTTGATTAAAAAGCGCCGCAAAATTATAAAACAAAGAGCCTTGGACCTTTTCATAGAAAAAGGGTACTCCAAGACCACTATCCGCGATATAGCGGCTGCCTGCGGTGTGAGCGTTGGTACCTTGTACCACTATATTGGATCGAAGGAAGATATCCTGACGCTCATGAGTAATGATGCCAAGGCCTTTTTAAAAGAATTTGCTTCAAATTTTGTTGACGTCTCCCAATGCGCGACCATAACCGAAAAACTGCGACTGGCACTTGAAAAATATATACGGAACATTGATGCAAGTCAAAATACCATCGTCTTCTGGTATCAGGCAGGTAAGAATTTAGAGGCGGACGCGCTTAAAAATATTTTTTCTGTTGAAGACGTTTCTATTCAGATGATAGAGAAAATCTTGATTGAAGGATGCCAGAATGGAGAGTTCAGGATTCATAACATCCATCTGGCTGCTAATAATATCATTCTTCTATGTGACCAATGGGCCTTCAGGCGCTGGTATCTGAGAAAAAGATATACCTTAGAAGAATATATCCAGAAGCAGACGGAATACATTCTCAATTCAATATGCTGTCAGGCCGGTCAGTTTCCAAAGGCAATAAAACAGGTTTCAAATATTACAAAATCAAATTAAAGGGGGAATGACCATGAAGAACAAAGTTTATCTGAGCATATTGGTGAACGCCTTACTCTTATTGAATGATTTACGCCAGGCGTGACAGGTTGAGGCGACGGCTTAACCTCTGGTATATAAAAACTTGAACTAGTCTTAGTTTTATGTCAGCTTAACGGCTGGCTCGGTTTCGTTACCTGGGCTATCATTAAAACAGTCTCGAATACTGAAAAAAGCGAAGACGCCGTTTGGCGCCTGGGGATGCATTTTTTGGAAGGTGTAAAAAGGTAAGCCCAGATGCAGAGATATATTTTAAAGCGAATCGTGATCGCTATCCTTACGCTCATTGTGATCTCGTTTGTGATTTTCTTTGTCATGCGTCTGGGTGAGGCCGATCCAGTACTCATCATGCTGCCTCCAGATGCCAGGCCGGAAGACCGCGATCTCCTCATGGAAACCTTTGGTCTGGACAAGCCTATTCCGGTGCAGTTTCTCTACTTTCTCAAGTCTGCGGTGCGCGGAGATTTCGGGCGATCCTTTAAATATGACGAACCGGCCTTGACGCTCCTGTTGAGCCGGGTTCCCGCGACATTGGAGCTGGCTCTTGCAGCCATTTTTCTTACCTCAGTCATCGGGTTGACCATAGGGATTGTTTCCGCTGTCAAGCGCGATTCGCTTTTCGACCGATTTGGTAAAATGTTTGCCTTGGCAGGGCAGGCCATCCCCTCCTTCTGGCTGGGGATCATGCTCATGCTCCTTCTAGGCGTCATGCTCAGGCTGTTTCCCATTTCAGGTCGGGGGGGATTGGATCATTTGGTCCTGCCAGCGCTTACTTTAAGCGCCTTTAATATTGCAGCCATTACTCGTTTGAGCCGTTCGTCCATGATTGACGCCTTGAAGAGCGACTACGTCGCCATGGCACACGCTAAAGGAGTTCCCGGTCGTGCTGTTATTCTCATACATGCCTTTAAAAACGCTTCCATACCGATCCTGACTATGATGGGTCTTTTGTTTGGCTATCTTATCACCGGCGCGGTAGTTACTGAGACCATCTTTTCCTGGCCGGGCGTGGGAAGGTTGGCGCTGGAGGCCGTCTTTGCCCGGGATTACCCGGTGGTACAGGCCTTCGCTTTGTTTGCTTCTTTTGTCTTTGTAACCGCAAATCTTGTGGTTGATATCCTGTATGCCTATATTGATCCACGCATTCGTTATCAGTAAGGTGAAGAGATGCAGCTAGGGAGAATATCAATTGACTGATGTAAGCGCGGTTGCTGATAAATCTGAATTGGTGAGCGAGGAATCAGAGCAGAGAGTCAAGCAGAGAATTCCCTATTTCGGCTTGACGTTAGTCGGTTTTTTCCTCTTTATCGTCGCTTTTGGGTCATGGATCGCTCCTCACGATCCATATGAAGCAGACCTCACCAAAGCGATCCTGCCGCCATCCTGGCAGGAGGGAGGCTCGTCTGAGAACTTGCTCGGAACCGATGCCATGGGCCGGGACATCTTCAGCCGCTTGGTCTTTGGAGCGCGGATCACCCTGCTTCTGAGCCTGGCCTGCATCTCTGTCTATGGATGCATCGGTGTGATCATGGGCCTGATTTCAGGATATTTCGGTGGCAAGGTTGATATGGTTATCATGCGCCTGACCGATTTCTGGATGTCCATGCCCGGGATTGTCATGGCTATACTTCTGGTCAGCGTCATGGGCCCGGGAGTAAAAACAATAATTATAGTGGTCGGAATCCTGGGCTGGCCAGGTTATGCCAGGATCGTGCGCGGGGAGTGCCTGAGCCTGAAAGAGCGGGATTTTATCCGCCTGGCCGTGGTATCCGGGTGCAGCAATCTGCGCATTATGTTTTCCCACATCTTTCCGAACGTTATCAATACCCTTATCATCCTGGTAACACTCGATGTGGGCCAGATCATTGTTCTGACTGCTACTTTAAGTTTTCTCGGCTTGGGAACGCAGCCGCCTTCAGCAGACTGGGGTTTGATGCTGTTCGAAGGCCGGCAGTATTTCACCTATGCCTGGTGGCTGGTCACCTTCCCTGGAATAGCCATCCTGGTGGCAGTGCTTGGCTTTAATGTGACCGGAGACTGGTTAAGGGAGATACTGGACCCCAAACAGAAATTAAGGTAATTTTTTAGGTTATAGAGCTAAGTACTTATTAGAAAGCATGTTTTTTAGGTTGTTAAAAGGATTGACAGGATGGCCGCTGATTCATTCCCAACCTGGCTAAGGGGAGATATAAGCTAAGAAATCAGTGTTTTTTCTGTCAAAATATTAACCACAAACCAGGCATCTAAGGAGATTGTTATGACATCAGAAATCGAAGAAAAGTTTGGGCCAAGGAAAATGGAAGACATGTGGAGCAGGGTTTTTTCTTATCATCCGTATAAGCCGGTCTTGGATCGGGCCGAGGGGATATATCTCTATGATACCGACGGGAATCGTTATATTGATGTATCCGGAGGGCCGATTGCTGTTAATCTGGGCCATGGCGACAAGCGCATCAGCAGGGCTGTGGCTGAGCAGATGGATAAATTTTCTTTTTGCCATCCCACCTTATCCAGCTAGATTCGGGCGGAGCTATGTGAGAAGGTCAGCCAGATTGCTCCCTGGGATTTGAACACCGTTTTTCTTGTCTCAGGCGGTTCCCTGGCGGTGGAGACGGCTATCAAGCTGGCTCGTCAGTATCATGTCGAGATGGGAAACGTCCAGAAATACAAGATAATTACCTGTCATGAGAGCTATCATGGCATGACCCTGGGCGCTCTTTCCGCAGCCGGTGGTCCGGGGTCCCAAACTAAGTATATCCCCTTTATGCAGCCCTGGCCTCATGTCCATCAGCCCAGTTCCCGTCCGCCTTCAGGCATGAGCACCGAGGAGTATGCTCGCTTCTGTAACTATGAACTGGAAGAAGCTATTCATTATGCCGGTGGCGAACGGCACGTGGCGGCCTTTATGGCCACGCCCGTCAGTGCAGGGGAGGATTACGGGTTTGCGGCCCCCAAAGAGTACTGGGAAAGCGTCAGAGAGATTTGCGACCGATACAACGTTCTTTTCATCGCTGATGAGGTCGTGACTGGGTTCGGCCGCACCGGAAAGTGGTTTTGTATGGAGCACTTTGGTGTAAAGCCCGATATCATGATCACGGGCAAGGGGATCTCCAGCCTCTATGCCCCGCTCGGGGCGGTGGTCCTCAGCGATAAGGTCAATGAACCCTTTGCCAAAGGCGCGGCTTTTGTGCATGGCTTCACCAACCAGGGCCATCCTGTCGCCTGTGCCGTGGGTAAGACCGTTATTGACATTATCGAGGAAGACGGGCTGATAGAGAATTGTGCTGAAGTGGGTTCCTACCTCCATTCTCAGGCAGATCGGTTGCTTAAGCATCCTACCATCGCCGAGAAGCGCGGTAAAGGACTGCTTATGCCCGTTGAGCTGGTCATGAACAAGGAGACCATGGAGTTCTTTCCCATGGGCGCTGAAGCTGAACGCAAATTCCAGATGATCGGTTTGAAGAATGGTCTGGTCTTTTATGCCACTCTTTACGGGCCGCGAAGGCCGGTCTATCACCAACGAGGTCTTCCCCTCTTTATCTATACTCCCATATGCATCACCAGCGAGCAGGTTGATGACATGCTGGATCGTTTCGATACAACGTTGACTGAATTTGAAAAAGAAATGGGAGTCTAAGCTGGGGTATAAGACCGAAGAACGGGCAAATAAACCGCAAGGGATGGCGCCATGAGTTCTAATCTTGAACAGGAAGTTCAAGCACTTGAAAAGCGGGGAATTCGAGCCAATCCGTACCGTGCCGGCCGGACCATGACCATGAGCCGGCATGGGATCGTGGCCTCATCTCATATGCTGGCCTCACAAGCCGGTCTGGATATGCTGCGAAGCGGCGGCCGCGCCATGGATGCGGCCGTCGCCACCGCTGCTACACTGGCCGTGGTTGAACCGATGATGACCGGTTTAGGTGGTGACGTTTTTTTTCTCTATTATGAGGCCGCGACCGGAAAGGTACACGGTCTCAATGGGAGTGGTCGGTCGCCGCAAGGTCTGTCTCGGGATTACTTTCATTCAAAAGAAAAGGAAAGGATTGATTTTAATTCCTGGGAAGCCGTTACCGTCCCGGGGGCAGTGGACGCCTGGGCGGCAGGGCTCTCTAGATTTGGTTCTAAATCCATGGCCGAGGTGCTGGCTCCGGCGATCAGTTATGCTGAAAAAGGGTTTCCGCTTACAGAGATCGTCGGCCTTGTCTGGAGGTCTCTTGCCAGTTCCCTAGAAGATGATCCCTGGGCTAAACGAACTTATCTGGTTAATGGAAAAGCCCCGGCTGTCGGAAGTGTATTTAAAAATCCAAATTTGGCTGCATCACTCAAACAGATTGCCTCAAATGGGCCGGATGCCTTTTACCGGGGACCGATTGCCGATGAGATCGTCCGATATGCCAAGGAGTCAGGTGGATTTTTCACCATGGAAGACTTTACCGAGCACGCCTCGGCCTGGGTCGAACCAATCAGCTTAAGTTATCGCGGTTATGACGTTTTTCAGATACCTCCGAACGGACAAGGCATCGGCGTTCTCCTCATGCTTGGTATCCTGGAAGGTTTTGATATTGATTTCATGCAGCACAACTCGCCTGAATATCTGCATCTGCTCATCGAGGCCAAGAAGCTGGCCTATGCGGACCTTGTTCAGTGGGTCGCTGACCCTGAGAAAAACACGCTCCCGGTGGGAGGCCTGCTTTCCAAGGAGTATCTAGCTTCACGCCGGGATTTAATTGACCCTCAGAAGGCGGCTGTAGCGGCAGAACCGGGTCTGCCATCAGGCTCCGACACGGTCTACCTCACAGCCATTGACAAAGAAGGCAACGCTGCTTCGTTTATTAACTCTATCTTCCACCCCTTTGGCGCCAAGATTGTCGGTGGCGAAACAGGGATCCTCCTTCAAAACCGGGGCGCAGGGTTTACACTGGAGTCCGGTCATCTGAATGAGTATGCCCCTCAGAAACGCCCCTTTCACACCATTATCCCTGGCATGGTGCTTAAAGACGGCAGGCTTTACCTTTCATACGGCCTCATGGGCGGCCCGATGCAGCCTCAGGGTCATGTCCAGTTTCTCATGAGTCACCTTGATTTCGGCCTCACGATCCAGGAGGCGATTGATGTCCCCCGCTTCAATCACCTCAGTGGTCTTGAGGTCAGACTCGAACATGGCACACCACTTAAGACCATGGAAGAATTGGAAAAAATGGGGCACAAGATCATTCCCAGCCCTGGAACTTTTTTCGGCGGCGCTCAGGCCATCCTCGTTGATCCATCTACAGGCACCTTTTTCGGGGGCTCTGATCCTCGAAAGGACGGGGCTGCTTTAGGTTATTAAGCCATTAGCCCTGTAATCAACACCCCTTAGCTCTTTATCGGCTTTAGATTTTTTTTAAGCGATACTCGAAAAAAGCTAAAGTTATACTTAAGATTTGCCGATAAGACAGGCAGAAGTTTTGTCGACTGATGTATGCCGGTGCTGATCCGGTCATGATCTTAACCACCGCCTTCTCTATCATAAAAATCGCAAAAGAGTTATGAAACAAGGGTTGTCTGACCAGAGCTCCAGGCCTTTTCTCGAAGATGAGGCTCAGCTCGTTCTGGAAAGTGCCTCAAGGTCTAATAAAGTCAAGATCGAGAATCATAAGCTCAAGAGGCCGATTCCGAGGAAATACGACTTTTCCAATTTTATCGGTCGTTCCTCTTCCATGCAGAGAATTTTCGAAATCATCGCCAAGGTTGCCGCGATCAAGATCACCGTCCTTATCTCCGGGCCAAGCGGGACTGGCAAGGAAATGGTGGCCAGGTCCATCCATTTAAATAGCCCTCGCCGGGATAGACCTTTTATAGCCATCAATTGCGGGGCTGTTCCGGGCAGCTTGCTGGAAAGCGAGTTTTTTGGTCATGCCAAAGGAGCTTTCTCAGGCGCGTACCGCGTTAAAAAGGGTCTGTTTGAAGAGGCCGATAAAGGGACTCTTTTTTTAGATGAAGTCAGCGAACTGCCTTTAGATTTGCAGGTCAAGATCCTTCGGGTCATTCAGGAAGAGGAGATTCGCCGGCTGGGGGAGGGCGCTGTCCGTAAACTGGACTTCCGAATCATCGCCGCGACAAATAAACCGCTCGAAGCCGAAGTCCGGGCAGATCGCTTCCGGGAAGACCTTTTCTATCGCCTTAACGTTATCCACCTCACCCTGCCGCCTTTGCGGGAAAGAATCGAGGATATCCCTCTTTTGGCCCAGCATTTTTTGGACCGGACCACTACCCGAATTAAACTGGGATTTAAGAAGCTGTCTGCTGAGGCCATCGAGGCCCTGACTCATTATCATTGGCCAGGCAACGTGCGCGAGCTGATCAATGTGATCGAGCAGGCGGCAATCATGTCTGAGGGGCCGATCATTACGCTGGCTGACCTGCCTCTTGGCCCAGCCCCGGCTTCGGAGAGTGGGATCGTTGTGGCCATTCCTGAAGACCGCCGCGATCTTAAAACCACCCTTAAAAAAGTGACGGCGCTGACTGAACGGATCCTCATCCAACGCATCCTTGAGCAGACCGGTCAAAACCGAACTCGAGCCGCTAAACGTCTGGGTATCAGCCGCCGGGCTCTTATATCTAAGCTTCAACTCTACGATCTGGCGTCTGCCTCACCCAACAGAAAGAAATCGGAATGAGCTGCAGGAAGGGCATTGGCATATTTAGCCATTAAACAATAATATTTACTTGTCTTTTTCCTGATAAATCAAAGCGCTCCTTATTTCCGCTTTGACATTGATGACTTATTTGATAAACTAACAATCAATTACGGATTTGTACCTGTCGCATTTGAATTGCAATCTCTTTATCCTAATGATTGATTTATCAAATTATACTGCCGAACATAGATTGGAACTAGAAGCGCTTCTTAATTCTGATCCATGGCAAGAAATATTTAAATCCAACCTGGTTGAGGAAGTCAAAGCTGAAAGAATCGAGCCTGGTAATATAAGGGACTTTATTGATACGGTGGTTAACCAGCTTCTTGACTTTAATTATAGAAAAGTTAAGAAATTAATCAATCATGGCTGTCAGGATAAAGATCATTTATTTACTGAAATATCAAGGTGGCCTGAAAACCTGGAAGGTAAGGATCCCAAGATATCTTTTCTGGGACTGAATGTAACTGCCGGGTGTAATTTTGATCCGGCGTGTCTTTATTGCAATCAGCCTGATACGCCGTCATTAGTGGATCGAGACGGATGGAAGAGAATTGTTGAAGAGGTCACAGTAAATAACAATGGAGAAGGACCTTATCTCTATATTACCGGTGGAGAACCTTTAACATTGGGCGAGGATCTATGGGGTGATAATGGTATAGTCCGGTTTGCATCACAGCGAGGGGCAGGGGTTAATGTCAATACAAATGCCGTTATGTTAACCCCGGAGGTAGCTTTAAGGTTTATTAAGGCTGGCCTGGCAAAGCTGCATATCTCATTGGATAGTTCTGTAAAAGATGTGCAAAATTCTTTACTCAATGGAGATTATTTCAATCAAATATTAGAAGGCATTTATAACGTTCAATTAGCGCGCGATATTATTGGAGTTTCCTATCCTGTTATCCACACGAATTGTGTGCTCACGAATCGAAACCTGGACTTGTTCCCCGATTTATTTACATTCATTTTAGAGAAACATAAGCAGACCGCCGATGAGGACGATTCCTTTTTTAATGATTTATTCCCTCATGTCATTCCGGTTGGAGGCGGCAGTAATGATTGCTTAAGGCCTTCGGAAAAGGAGTTTAAAAGATTTTATGACGTCATATGGCCGCAAGTTATTCAAATGTGGGATAGTTATCAAGGAGAACTTGGAGTTCCCAAGGGGAAGAGAGGAGTCTTATTTGGCTACTTTTCAAATCCATACTTAAGGGTAGAGCATAAAGGTGGGCTGAATGCTTATGTCAAGGCCTCTGCCAGAGGCTTTTACGGGAAATTAGCGCTTCCAAGATATTGTTATGTCGCTCCGACGCAAGCCAGCTTCACGCCTGATGGATATCAATATCGGTGCGGCTCTCATGCGATTCGTCGTATTTTACCTGCAGGTAATATAAAAGACAGGGGGGTTTTCGCTAGCATTAGGGCGGAAATATTTGATCATGATAAACTGCCTCAAGAAGAATATTGCTATGGCTGCGCCTTGGCAACATTATACATAAACCAGTATGTTGAATTAAAATTAAAAGAAACATTAAATGCTGAGCTGACAAGGCAACATAATTTAACTAAAAGGAGATAAAGATGCCTGATCAAAGAATGAAGGTTGTGGCTTTAGGCGGCTGCGGCGGTATGGGTCGCTATGCCGTCCGCACCGTTTTGAACTTTGACTTTGTGGATAAACTAGTAATTGCAGATCAAGATGGAGAAAGGGCTCGCCAGTTCGCCCAGGAGTGCGGGCCCAAGGCAAGCGCAGCTGAAGTTGACGTTGAGGATTCAGCCAAGCTGGTGGCCCTGCTTTCCGAGGCCGACGTTGTCCTGGCCACGGTGGGCCCCTATTTTCGGCTGGGCCTTCCCGTCTTACGGGCGGCTATTGAGACCGGTTGTGATTATTTCGACATAAATGACGATTGGGAGTCAACCTTAGATATGCTAAACCTGGATGAAGAGGCTCGCCGGGCCGGGGTTACGGCTATCATTGGGATGGGCGCCAGCCCGGGCCTCTCGAATATGCTTGCAATGAAAGCCATGAGCCTGCTCGATTCTGTGGAAGACCTGATTACAGGCTGGGGACTTGCTGAAGGCGAAGTAGAGAGTGAGCAGCAGAGAGAAAGACCCGAACCCGGCGAACGACGTACGGGTGGATTCAGTGCGGCTGTTGAGCATTGGGTGCATCAATGCTCGGGCACGATTCGTGTTTTTCGTGGCGGAGAGTTCGTTGATGTTGCCCCCATTGAAGAGATAAAGATTGACTATCCAGGCATCGGCCTGGGCACAGCCCACACGGTCGGCCATCCGGAGCCGATCACGCTGCCGCGCCTTCGGCCGGAGCTTCGTAACAGCTGCAATGTCATGGTTATGCCGCCTGGCATTATTGAGGCCATGCGTCAGTTAACAGCCGAGGTGGACGCCGGTCGAATGACCGTGCGCCAGGCGGCGGAGGCATTGATGAACCCATCTGAAGAGCAGCGAGGCTCTGTGGCGCCCGGACCGAGTGATGAACCTCGTCTGCCCGAATTTTTCGCCTATGCAAGCGGTCTCAAAAACGGCCAGCCAGCCAGGGTGGGTGTGACCATTTCTTCTGGCATAGCCGGTGGAATGGGAGGAATGACTGGCGTGCCCATGGCCACAGGCCTGGCCGTGTTCGCACGCGGACAGATCACCGGAAAGGGCGTTTTCGCCCCTGAAGACGTTTTTGACTCGGACGCTTTTTATGACGAAATCGCGCCCCTCTGCACTCCGAAACGGGCTAACGCCAAGGAGATGCTAATTATCAATACCTCATTTTAAACCCGTGTAAGGGAACACTGATAATTTTATTATTACCTCTTTCCTAAATAAGACGGAATAGTCTGCTCGGCCTGGTAAGGAGAAGACTTGATATCCCGGAGGCCTCAAAATGGCAAATGACGTGCTGATAAAGAATGGAATGGTTATGGACGGTACAGGTGGTGCGGCCTTCAGAGCCGACGTTATCATCCAAGAAGATCATATTAAGGATCTAGGCCTCTTTCCAGAGGCTCGAGCCTTAAAAGAAATTGACGCCAAGGGGCTGATTGTCGCCCCTGGATTCATAGACGTGCATACGCATCTGGATTTTTTCTTTCCTTCGAAACGTCACGCTGAAGTTCTGAAAAGCTGGGTCTATCAGGGGGTCACGACCATTGTCGCCGGCTGCTGCGGCTTTAGCCCGGCGCCTATTAATCATGATTATGAAGACATACTGAGCACGTATTGGAATTTTGCTTTACCCCATGACGGCCTGACATATGAATGGACCACCATGGATGAATATCTGGATTTCCTTCAGAGAAACGGGCAGGCCTTTAACGTGGCCATCCTGACCGGGTACAACACCCTGCGTACCAATGCCATGGGGTTTCAGGCGCGTTTTGCCAACGTGGCAGAAATCGCCGAAATGAAAAGAATGCTTAAGGAGTCTCTGGAGGCTGGCTCAATCGGCCTCTCCATGGGACTGTTTTACTGTCCGGCCATTTTTTCTAATACCGATGAAATTATGGACGTGTCGTCAGTGCTGTCTGAATTTGGCGCACCGCTGGTGCCCCATACCCGGGGCCTGACGGTGACTTATGACAAGGCGGTTGAGGAAGTCATCGGCATTGCAGAGAAGTATCATATACCCCTGCAGATTTCTCATCATGCCGGTGGGGCTGGCGAGGTCAGGGTCCGGGCCGTTAAAGCCGTTCAGGAGGCCATGGATCGGGGTGTGGAGATCGGTCATGATAACATCCCCTGGGCAAATGGGCCCACCACCATACTTGCCTTGCTTCCCCCCTGGCTTTTTAATGGAGGAGTGGATAAGGCGCTCGAACGATTGAAAGACCCTGATGTTCGTAAACAGGTGGTTGAGGAACTTAAGAACTTTATTCCCCAGTGGCCTACCTGGGAAAATAACTACTGGACTGATAAATTTTTTAGTTTCGCAAATTTAATAAGTGGCTTCAGAAAAGAAAAGAATCGAAAATTCGAAGGCAGGAATCTGACAGAGATTGCCCGAGAACTCAACAAAGACGGCTATGAGGCCGCCTTTGACCTCATCATTGAAGAACAGGGAAAACTCTTCATCATCGGAGGCGTATTTGATAACTCTGTCGGTGACGAACACATGGCCCCCATGCTGGCCGATCCGAATTGCGCTATCATGACGGATATCGTCGGTGCTGATTACAGGCCGAACAATCCTGTCGCTTATGGCGCTTTTACCAAGGTTTTAGGCCTTTTCGCCCGCGATAAAGACGTCATGTCCCAGGAGGAAGCGGTCCGCAAGATGACCTCTCTTCCGGCCAGGCAGATGCAGCTCAAAGATCGAGGTATATTAAAAAAGGGCGCCTTTGCCGATGTGACAGTCTTTAACCCTCAGACAGTCAATAACCGCGCTTCTTTTGCCAATCCTTACCAATTCTCTGAAGGAATCGAGTACGTCCTTATCAATGGCAGGATAGTACTTGAAAAAGGAGATTATCACGCCGATGCATGGGCGGGGAAGGTATTAAGAAGGCAGTAAAATATATGACTTTGCTTATATTTAGCATGCCTCTTTATTGGACAGACGAATGATGAGAGTTAAACCGCGCTGAAGCGAAAAACTAAAATAATAGCGCCTTCTCACTTTTCATGTGTCTTAACTTAATAAAACATTTTCGTTATTATAATACTCAATATAAATCAAATATGATAACCATTGCATTCTGTTTATGATTTTGGTAGGCTAGCCTGAAATGAATCAGATCTAATAGGTTTTTAAAGCGCTTTCCCTTCGAAGGGCGTGGTCTAAAGTACTTAGGCCTTAGCGTTGCCAAAGGGAGGATCTTTTCAGTTAAAGCTGGAATGACAAAGGAGCAAGGGGCTATGAGATCAAAAAAGTGGATGACCGGATTATTAGCGGCAGTCTTTCTTTTTTCTTTCATCGCAATAAGCTATGGCTTTAATTTAGACCAAGGCATTATTGTTCCGAAAAAAGCAGAAGATAAAGCTTCAGAATCTGCGCGCCAGAAACCAGCAAGTTCAAAAGACAGAGTGTCTCTTTCTGTTGATTCCCTGAAAAAGTCTGATTGGTGGGCCACGGTTCAAAAGAAAATCATGGCAGAGGAGTATCACGTCACCTATCAGAAAAACCCTTATCTGCCTGAAATTAAAGGCGCCTACCAGGCCCCCAACCGAGCTCAGAACCTGCGCACCTACTTTACTTCCAAAGGCATCCGGGTCATGCGCCGCACAGAGAGAGAACCTGATTGGAACGCCGGTCTTTCCCTAATCAGCATCGCTAAAGGGGAACGGACGATATTCCTGCCAAAGGATAAAAGCCCGACAGTACGCGGCCCCCGTATTGAATACATTCGCGGCAGCGTGGTGGAGTGGTATGAAAACCGGCCTCAAGGCCTGGAACAGGGCTTTACCATAAATGAAAAGATAAAAGGCAAGGGTTTCCTGAAATTGAGCCTTGATATCACTGGAAATGTGAAACCTGTCCTTTCCAAAGATGGGCAGGCCATAGATTTTCTCACCTCCTCAAATGCCAAAGTGCTGAGATACAGTCATCTCAAGGTCTTTGACGCGAAGAATAAGACCTTACCCAGTCATTTTGAACTGGCAGGCAACCGTTTACATATCGTGGTTGATGATCGTAGTGCCACTTATCCCATTATTGTTGATCCCCTCATTACTTCTATCGCTGACTGGTCCTATGAAAGTGATCTGGCCAGCGCTCAGTTCGGTTTTTCCGTATCAGTGGCCGGTGATGTCAATGGCGACGGATATAGCGACGTTATTGTCGGAGCGCCTTATTATGGAACCGACGGCCGGGCCTTTGTATTTCATGGCTCAGCTACGGGTCTTTCCTCCACCCCGGACTGGTTCAAGGACGGGGAAGATGTGGGCGTTCTTGCTAGTAATTTTGGCTATTCCGTTGCCAGCGCTGGGGAGGTGAATGACGATAGTATTAGCGATGTCATTATCGGCGCGCCTGGTTATGATAATGGCCGCGGCAAGGCTTACGTGTTTCACGGTTCAGGGACTGGCCTATCCGCAACGGCCGACTGGACGGCAGTCGGAGGCGAAATAAATGATAATTTTGGCAATTCTGTCTCTTGTGCCGGTGATGTAAATGGTGATGGATACAGTGACGTCATAGTGGGAGCGTATGATTATAATAACGGCCGGGCTTACGTGTTTCATGGCAGTTCCTCAAGCGGTCTTTCTACCTCCCCGGACAGCACGGTATATACTGAGGGCACTAATGCCGATCTTGGCTATTCTGTGTCCACGGCCGGAGACGTGAATGGCGACGGTTACAGTGATGTCATTATCGGGGCGCCGCGGTACTTGAATGGCTGAGCCTTTGTGTTTCACGGCTCAAGTACAGGACTGCCCGCCGGGCCCATTGCCGCTGAAACCAGTGCAGATACTATACTAAACACCGGCGATAGTCCGGACGATTTCGGCTGGTCAGTGTCCACGGCCGGTGATGTGAATGGTGATGGGTACACTGATGTCATTGTCGGCATGCCGAATTCTATGAACGGCGATGCCCATGTGTATTTGGGGTCAGATGGGGGATTAAGCGAAAGCAGTGTCTGGTCCAAATCCGGCAGCGGCGGTGAGTTTGGTTATTCCGTATCCACGGCTGGAGACGTAAACGGGGACGGGTACGCCGATGTCCTTGTCGGGGAACGCTATTATAGCGATGGCAAGGGCAGAATGTACCTGTACCTCGGCTCTCCTTCAGGGATAAACCTTTTAAAAACCGGAGAAGGTTACGATTATGGCGACGAATTGGGTATCTCCGTATCCACGGCCGGTGATGTCAATGGTGACGGTTATAGCGACATCATAATCGGGGCGAATCGCTATACCAACGGCCAGAGTGATGAAGGCGCGGCCTATGTGATTTACGGCTCGCCGTCAGGACTTGCTTCTTCTCCCGACTGGGTAGTAAGCGGCTCACAATCCGGAGAAGAGCTCGGAGTTTCTGTATCTTATGCTGGCGACGTTAATGGCGATGGCTTTAGCGATGTCATCGTCGGGGCGCAATATTATGACGGCGGCCAGAGCAATGAAGGCCGGGCTCTGGTCTTTCATGGTTCTTCCACCGGCCCTTCCACCACCGCGGACTGGGAGGTAGATAGCGATTTTGGCGATGCCTGGTTTGGTTACTCCGTTAGCACGGCTGGTGATGTGAATGGCGATGGTTATAGTGATGTCATTGTTGGGGCTTATCACTATGCTAATCCTGACTCATACGAGGGAGCGGCCTTTGTCTATCACGGTTCAGCATCCGGCCTGTCAACCACGCCTGACTGGCAGGTTGAAGGTAACCAGGTCAATGCCTATTATGGAATCTCTGTTAGCACGGCGGGCGATGTGAATGGCGATGGATTTAGCGACATCATTGTAGGCGCGCAGGGTTACACGAACGGTGAGTCCTCTGAGGGTATGGCCTTTGTTTACCACGGTTCAGCATCGGGCCTGTTAACCACGCCTGACTGGACTGCGGAAAGCAATCAAGCCGATGCCTATTTTGGCTCTTCCGTTTCTACGGCTGGCGATGTGGATGGTGACGGCTTTAGCGATGTCATTATCGGGGCCATTGCTTATGGCACCGACGGCCGGGCTTTTGTCTATCATGGCTCGTCAGGGGGCCTGTCCACAATTGCTGATTGGACCAAGGACGGTGAAGGCAGTGTCAGTATTTATGACCGTTTTGGCTATTCCGTGTCCACAGCGGGTGATGTGAATGGGGACGGTTTCAGTGATGTCATCGTGGGAGCTCCTTTGTATAGCAACAGCGCTGGTCGTGCTTATGTCTTTCACGGTTCCGGAACCGGTCTTTCGACATCTGTCAATTGGACTTTAGATGGTTACCAAATGAATACCCTCATGGGACTCTCCGTATCCACGGCGGGTGATGTGAATGGGGACGGATACAGCGATGTCATCGTGGGAGCGCCGGGTTTGGACACTGAAGGCACTGATGCGGGTGAGGCCTATGTATTTCACGGATCTGCTTCAGGGCTTTCCGGCGCGCCCAATGCCGTAGCCGGTGACGCGGACTGGAGTGATGGAGATTATCAAGGCGGCGCTGGTTATGGAAATTCGGTATCCACGGCCGGTGATGTAAATGGTGACGGGTATAGCGATATTATTGTTGGGTCTAAAGATTATGTTGTAACCACGCTTGATGAAGGTCGTGCCTATCTTTACTATGGTAATAATGGAGACGGCCTGGATAGAAAGCCCAGGCAGTTTCAGACCGATGGCGCTACTCGCATAGATCATCTGGGTGTATCCGATTCTATTAACTCTTTTAAGGCTTCAGCTCTTGGCCGGTCCCCCATGGGCCGGAGTTCAGTCGCCCTTGAACTGGAGGTGAAGTCCCTGGGAACAGCTTTTGACGGAACAGGCACGACCACTTCGACCATGCAAGACTCAGGCTTAACAGGCTATGAATTTATTGAGGACGCAACCGGATTATCCAGCTATACACCCTACCACTGGCGGGCGCGTATCAGATACTCCATCGGAGATCCCATGGGTCAGGCGGCTGGCCCCTGGTTCAGTCCATTTCCTAATGGCTGGGAGGAAGCGGATCTCAGGACAGATTATTATACCCTGACCATTGATATCACTCCGGTGGGGGGCGGCGAGGTGGTCAGTTCAGACGGCGGGATAGACTGCCCGGGCGACTGCGCCGAGAATTACGCCTCTGGCGCGAACGTGACCCTCACGGCCCAGAATCCTGCTGTGGGTTATGAATTCAACCAGTGGTCAGGGGATCTGACCGGTTC
>JAFDHD010000051.1 GCA_019308995.1 Deltaproteobacteria bacterium
TATCAGGAATGAGAAGGGGAGAGATTCTAGGCCTAAAATGGTCAGATATAGACTGATTCAACAGTCAAGTTCACATTAAGAGAACCTATACCTTCCGTCAGTTTCATGACCCTAAGAGCGAGGCTTCCAAAAGGGCGATAGACCTGGGTGAAACGGTCATTACCGAGCTTAAAGCCTGGGAAATAGCGTGTCCACCAAATGAACTTGATCTCATCTTTCCAAACAACGCAGGGAAGCCCATGGACCCGGATGGCCTAATAATTCGAGAATTTAAGGCTACTCTTAGGCGTGCGGGCCTGAGAAATATCCGTTTCCATGACCTAAGGCATACTTACGCAAGCCTTTTAATCGATCAAGGCGAACACCCGAAATACATTCAGGCTCAAATGGGCCACTCATCAATCAATATTACCATGGACATATATGGGCATCTTATGAGCGTGGTCAATCGAGATGCTTCGTCACGTCTTGATAAGGCCGTTTTCGGAAGGCCTGGAGAGAAAAGAGATGTATATACACACAATAAAAATTGAAGAGAAGGAAATTACATATTGGGAGCTAAGATGAAAAAGAAATTGATGAAATTTCAAATATTTAATTCTAAGGGAGGTAAAGAAATGTATCCCTACGATTTTAATCCACAAAGAAATTTTATTGATAGAAATTTAATTTAGCCCAAATCCACTGACATTGTCAGTGGTGGGGTGTGGGGGCGGAGGCCCCACACCTTTAGCAAGCCAACATTGTTGGCGAGCAATGGCTGTGATAAGGTAACCCCCATTAAAATCTCAAGGTGGATAATCCGATGGAAGGTTACCAAAAATCGTCTCATGCGACCTATAGATGTGAGTATCATTTTGTATTGACCGCGAAGTGATTCGACAGTATGTAAAAAATCAACAGAATGATCAAATTCATGAGGATCAGCTACGACTCTGGAAAGACATCAGCGAATGACATTGTCAGATGCTGATGTCGGTATCTTCAGAAAGCCACCGACAAGGTCGGTGGTAGTTTACTTTTTATCGCTATGCCCTTCCAGCCAAGGTATGCCAACGTTTATAAGGAGCTTATTAAGCCATCAATCGACAAAGTTAATGAAAACCAGGGTCATTGATGAGGAAGAAATGTTGGATCGCTTTAAAAAGTATCATAGAATTTTCGGTAAGTACGATAAGAACAAAGTGGTGACATTTTGGTGACAAGAAATAAAAAAGGACCTAATCCGTTTGGCTAACCCCTTGATTTTATTTGGTGCGCCCGGCAGGATTCGAACCTGCGGCCTTCGGATTCGTAGTCCGACGCTCTATCCAGCTGAGCTACGAGCGCTTTCAATATAGAACAGCCCGCTTATCTCTAGGGCCCGCCCTTATAATCAATTTCTTTACCTGAGTGCCTCATGTCTGTCAAGGCTTGAGTTAAACAATTGGTCAGGCGCGTTGCCTGATGCTCGATTAAAAGCGCACGCCTCAAAGTGCTGAGGATTAATTGACTTTGCCCAGGCAGTATAATATAAACATATGGGCTTTTAGTTCCGGGATTAAAGCAAGAGGTGATGTTATGTCCAACCTAGTCGTATTAGGCGCTCAATGGGGTGACGAAGGTAAAGGTAAGATCGTAGACCTCCTGACCGAACAAGCCTCAACCGTGGTTCGCTTTCAAGGCGGTAATAACGCCGGGCATACCCTGGTGGTGAACCGCGAAAAATTCATCCTGCACCTCATCCCTTCAGGAATCCTTCACCCTGGCAAGAAGTGCCTCATTGGCAACGGCGTCGTGGTGGATCCAAACGTGCTCATCAACGAAATAAAAGGCTTGCGGGCCCGAGGCGTAAAGGTCACCCCCAGGAACCTTTGCTTAAGTGAACGCGCCCATCTGATCATGCCTTATCACAACGCCTTAGACCTGGCGCGGGAGGCTAAAAAAGGCAAGAAAAAGATCGGCACCACCGGCCGCGGTATCGGCCCTTGCTATGAAGACAAAGCGGCCCGGGCCGGTATTCGCGTTGTGGACCTGCTGAACCGGAAATACTTCCTGTCAAACTTGAGGGCCAATTTGCAGGAGAAAAATTTCATCCTGGAAAATTATTATCATGCAAAACCAGTGAACCGGGCCAAGATCACCCGGGATTCCGCCAACTGGGCCAGGTTCCTGGCTCCTTTTGTCGTCAATGTCACCGCCCGGATTGACCGGGCCGTGCACCGAGGGGAGAATATTCTTTTCGAGGGCGCCCAGGGGACCCATCTGGATTTGGATCACGGGACCTACCCCTTTGTCACGAGCTCAAATCCTGTGGCAGGCACTGTCAGCGCCGGAGCAGGACTGGGGCCGAAGCGGATTGACTGCGTGGCCGGTTTGGTCAAGGCCTACACCACCCGGGTCGGTGACGGCCCTTTCCCGACTGAACTCAAAGATAAAACAGGTAAGTATCTGCGCAGCCGCGGCCAGGAATACGGGGCCACGACCGGCCGTCCCAGGCGCTGCGGCTGGCAGGACGCGGTGGTGCTGAAAGAAAGCGTGCGCCTCAACAGCCTCGATATGATCATGCTCACCAAGCTGGATATCCTGACCGGCCTGGATAAAATCAAGATCTGCGTTGCTTATAAACTGAATGGCAAAAGAATCAGATACATCCCGGCCGACCCGACCGTCTTTCAGCGCTGCGAACCGGTTTACGAGACTCTGTCCGGGTGGGCTGAGGATTTAAGCGGCGCCAGAAAGAAGTCCCACCTCCCGCCTGCCGCTCGAAAATACCTGGACCGCCTGACCGCCCTGCTCGATGTCCCGATTGGCGTCGTATCTGTCGGGCCTGAGCGCGAACAGTCAATTATGCTCAAGAACCCCTTTAAAGGCTAGCCCACAAAAGGTGAGTAGATGGCCTATGGAGTGATCGTGGTCGGGGCCGGACACGCTGGCTGCGAGGCCGCTCTGGCCACAGCCCGCATGGGTGTCAAGACCCTGCTGCTGACCATCAATGTTGATCATATTGCAGCCATGAGCTGCAATCCGGCTATTGGCGGGCTGGCCAAGGGTCACCTGGTCAAGGAGATAGACGCCCTGGGCGGCGAGATGGCCAGAAATATTGACGAGACCGGTATCCAGTTCCGACGCCTTAACACCCGCAAAGGCCCGGCCGTCCGTTCCTCAAGGGCCCAGGCTGACCGGGAGCTTTACTGCAAGCGCATGAAACGTGTCCTGGAGGAACAGGAGTATCTGGACATCAAGCAGGCCATGGCCGACCGGATTCTGGTTAAGGAAGCATTGGTTTTCGGTGTCGAGACCAGCGCCGGTCAGGTCTTTGAAGGCCGGAAGGTCATTCTGACCACCGGGACCTTTCTGAATGGATTGATTCATATCGGACTCAGGAGCTTTCCGGCCGGGCGCATGGGCGATCCGGCGGCCAATGCGCTTTCTGAGTCTCTGAACGGTTTGGGCTTCAGCCTGGGCCGACTCAAAACCGGCACCACGCCCCGGTTGGACGGCCGGACTATAGATTTTTCATGTCTCGAAGTCCAGCCCGGGGATGATCCGCCCCGGCCATTCTCGTTTATGACCCGGACCATTTCGCAGCCTCAGGTTCCATGTCACCTGACCTATACCAATGAGGAAACCCACCGCATCATTCGCAGCGGCCTGGATCGTTCGCCCCTGTTTTGCGGGGTGATAAAAGGCGTGGGGGCTCGTTACTGCCCTTCCATTGAGGACAAGGTGCATCGTTTTCCGGAAAAGCCGAGGCACCAGATTTTTCTCGAACCCGAAGGCCTGGACACGGCCGAGATCTACCCCAATGGCCTGGCCACCAGCCTGCCTTTAGACGTGCAGGCGGCCATGCTGCGGAGCATCCCTGGCCTTGAGCGGGTCGAGATTGTCCGGCCTGGCTACGCCATCGAGTATGATTATGCCGACCCGACGCAGCTCCTGCCTGCCTTGGAGACCAAACGCGTTAAAGGGCTTTACTTTGCAGGGCAGATTAACGGCACAAGCGGTTACGAGGAGGCCGCCGCCCAGGGGCTGCTGGCCGGAATCAACGCCGCTTTAGCCTGCCAGGGTCGGGAGCCGCTGATCCTGGACCGATCCCAGGCCTACCTCGGGGTCCTGGTTGACGATCTGGTCACCCTGGGCACGAACGAACCCTACCGCATGTTTACCTCCCGGGCCGAGTATCGCCTTATTTTGCGGGAGGACAACGCCGATCTCCGCCTGACCGAGATCGGCCGCCGGGTCGGTCTGGTGAGGGACGATGTTTACCAGGCCTTTCAGAAAAAGGCGGCGGCTATGGAAAAGGCCCGCGCCCGGTTGTATCAAGGGCGTGTCAATCCGGGAGCGTCGGTTAACGATTGCCTGGCCGGTCTGGGTTCGTCTCCCCTGAAGAAACCGGTCAGTCTGGCTGATCTGGTGCGCCGGCCCGAGCTAAGCCTGACGGATTTGACTCCCCTGGCCTCCTGGGTGGCCGAGCTCTCCCCGGAGCTGGCAGAGGTGATTGAGATCGAAGTCAAGTACGACGGCTATTTGGGCCGCCAGGCCGAACAGGTGGCGCGCTTTAAAAGACTGGAAAATCTAGCCCTGCCTCAAGACATGGTCTATGCAGGTCTGCCTGGACTGTCCCGGGAGGTTCAGGAAAAGCTTACCAGGATCAGGCCTGTTTCGCTGGGGCAGGCGGCCCGCATTTCCGGAATCACTCCGGCCGCGATTGCCATTCTTGAAATCCATCTCAAAAAGCTAAAATTGAGCGGTCTATGATAATTACGAAGCGAGATTTCCTCTAAGGCCCTTACCTCAAGCCCCCTCAGGAATCTTCCAAAGGCTCGACCCTTCCGCTCAGCAGTGGGCGGCCCGGGAATTTAATTAATTTTAAGCGAACCGAATAGGCTGGAGCAGGTGGTCTGAGGCTAGCTAAATTTGACCAGGACAACGGTGACGTTATCCTCGCCGCCAGCCTCATTAGCCGCGGCGATCAGGTCTTCGACCTTCTGCTGGATGGAAAAATTTTTACGGGCGATGATGCGGGCGATATCCTCATCCTCGACCATATTGGTCAGGCCGTCGGAACCGATGAGAATCAGGTCTCCGGATTCGAGGGAGTGGTAAATGATCTCTTCGCTGACCTCCTCCCGTACTCCCAGCGCCCGGGTGAGAATATTCTTGGGGGCCGAATAAAGGGCTTCTTCGGGGGTGAGAACGCCCTGGCGGATAAGTTCTGTGGCCAGGGAATGGTCCTGGGTCAACTGAGTGAGTTTGTTCTCACGGAGGCGGTATATGCGTGAATCCCCAACATGAGCCGTGACAATGGCATCTCCGGCCTTGAGAGTAAGGGCCAGAGTCGTGCCCATGCCTTTGTTCTCGGGGGAGCTTTGAGCCGCTTTGTAAATCTCGGCGTTGGCCCTGGTAACGACTTCATGGAGAAACTGGATCGGATTGAACTCATGACGCCGCCTGAAAATCCGCTGCCACCAGGGAAGCTTGGCGTCCAGGGAAGGGAGTTTCACCGCGTCCTGGCTCAAGGTCTCCACGGCCATGGCGCTGGCCACTTCACCGGAATTGTGGCCCCCCATTCCGTCTGCTACGGCAAATAGACCATACTCAGGCAGGACTAAATAAGTGTCTTCGTTATTTTCCCGTACCCGCCCTGGATCGGATTGGCCGGCATACTCTATCTTCATTAAAAAAACCTGACCGCACCGCCCTGGCAATTCAAGGAGAAGGGCGGGCCTGATGGTTAGCTTTCTCAGGTAAAGGCAATAAGAGCTTTGCCAATGAAAAAGGTGTCCCCTACTTTGAGGGCCGTTTCTTTGCTTACCTTCTGGGTATTGAGCTTGATTGATCCACTTAAGGGATTCAGGTAATGAGCGTTCTGCCTGTGATTGATGGTGGCTTCGATCTTGGAAACCCGAAAGCCCGGGATCACAAGATCGCAACTCTCAGCCTTGCCAATGGTGATTACATCCCGCTCCAGGACCAGTTCCTTGATGCTGCTGTTGCCTTTGAGCACCACCAGTTTTCGCGGGCCGGATGTGGCCGGTGTGGCGCCGGCGTCAGGCGCACCAAAGGATTGAACCATCTTTTCCGCATCAACAACAACCGTGGCTTCCAGGTCGGCGCCATCTCCCATGAGCTTCTGGACTTCGGCCTGAGGAGTCTCCTGGAAGGTGAGATTGAACTTAGCAATGCCGACGTTGTCACCGGGTTTAAGGACCTCAGGATTCTCAATTTTGGCGCCATTGAGGAAAGTCCCGTTTGAGCTGTTCAGGTCGGTCACGATGTACTCGCCGTCCTTAAACTCGACCGAAGCATGCTTCCGCGAGATGGCGGTGTTGTCAATGGAAATGTCACATTCCGGGCCGCGGCCGATTACGGCCTTGCCCTGGCCTAGTAGGAATTTGTCAAGCTCCCTACCCCGTAAGGATAAGATCAATCTGGCCATAACCCATCCTTCACAACTTTAGGGTTGATGCATTTTATTACGCTCAGAAAAAGCAACCTGTCTTTTTCCGCCTCTCTAATGTAACTCTCTCACAGTTATGATCTTGTGATTTAATCTTAACCATTAAATATCATGGAGAGAATAAGGAAGTCAACAAATTTTCTCAATTCGTGGCGTACCAATCCCCTCCTTAATAAGTAATTCTCGATCTGCTTTCTCAAACCGCGGTAAATATAATAAAGAGTAACAGACCCGCACCATGTTCCATCATTTTCCAGCGCTCTGGCACCTTTTCATAAGAGCCGCAACCCTGAATCCTCAGTTTTAGGAGGCATTTTTATCAAGTTTTGACCTTGACATCAAGATGACAACTTACTAAACTCGCTTTGTTTTAAGATGACAGGCCGCTGTCCCGCTTTTCTATGTTGAAGGCCTTGAAAGCGCCTCTGAAAGACCGAACGCGGCCAGGAGATTTGGAGGGAGGAAGATGGAGAACAGGATATACAACTTCAACCCAGGTCCGGCCGCCCTGCCTCTGCCGGTCCTTGAGCAGATTCAGGATGAGATGTTGAATTTCAAAGGCAGCGGCATGTCAATTCTCGAAATAAGTCACCGTTCCGCGGCCTTTGATGAAGTCTTGAACGACACCAAGGACCGGGTCAGGAGGCTTCTCAAGCTGCCCGACACCTATCAAGTTCTCTTTCTCCAGGGTGGCGCCAGCGCCCAGTTCTACCAGGTTCCGATGAATTTTTTGGGTCCAAACGATACGGCCGATTATGTAAACACCGGCACCTGGTCAACCAAGGCCATCAAGGAGGCCGAGATTTTAAACCGCTCTATCAATGTGGTCGCCTCCTCTGAAGATAGAAATTTTTGCTATATTCCCCAGGACATCAAGCTTTCTCCGGGCGCGGTTTACGTGCACCTGACTTCGAACAACACCATCAAGGGAACCCAGTGGGCGGCTTTCCCGGATACCGGGGGCGTACCTCTGATCTCTGACATGTCTTCGGACATCATGTCCCGGCCCCTGGACGTAACCCCTTTCGGCCTGATTTATGCCGGCGCTCAGAAGAACCTCGGGCCATCCGGGGTGACCCTGGTTATCATCCGGCAAGACATGCTCGAACGCGTGCCTGAAAACCTGCCCAGCATGGTCAGCTACAGGACGCATGCTGACAAGAATTCAACCTTTAACACCCCGCCCTGCTTTGCCATTTACGTCATCCAGTTAACCCTGAAGTGGCTGGAAGAAACCATGGAAGACGGACTGCAAGGCATGGGGCGTCTGAACGAGCAGAAAGCGGCCCTGATTTATGACCTCATGGATGATGGCGATTTTTACCGGCCCACGGCTGACAGAGACAGCCGATCCAGGATGAACGTCACCTTCCGGCTGCCTGCTCAGGACCTGGAGAAGAAGTTTATAGCCCAGGCCTTAGAGAATGGTCTCGGGGGTCTGAAAGGCCACCGCTCCGTGGGCGGCTGCCGCGCTTCCATCTATAATGCCGTCTCCCTGGAGGCGGTGCAGGACCTGACGGCCTTTATGAAGGATTTTTCCCGGGCCAACGGCTGATTTTAATCAGGTTGGTTTTAGAATAAAGTATATCAATTAATAATATGACATCTGGTTAAAGAAAGGGAGGCTCTAAAGGTGAGGATTCTCATAAGCGATAAGGCCCATCAATCTTGCGCCCAGAAGTTCAAGGAGGCCGGGTTTGAGGTGGATGAAAAACCAGGGCTTAGCCCGGATGAGCTAAAGGCCATTATCAAAAACTACGAGGGCCTGGTTATTCGAAGCGCGACCAAGGTCACGGCTGACCTGTTAGAAGCGGCTCAGAACCTCAAGGTGGTCGGGCGGGCCGGAACCGGCTTGGATAACGTGGACATCCCGGCGGCCGCAACCAGAAACGTCGTGGTCATGAACACTCCCGGCCAGAATTCCAATGCCGCGGCCGAACTGGCCATGGCCATGATCTTCGCGCTGGCCCGGCATCTCCCTCGGGCCTGTGCCTCCCTCAAGGCCTGTAATTGGGAAAAAAAGGCCCTCCAGGGCCGGGAGATCATGGGCAAGACCCTGGGCGTGGTCGGATTTGGCAATATCGGCTGCATCGTGGGCGAGCTGGGACGCGGCGTGAAGATGACCGTCCTGGCCCACGACCCTTACCTGAGCGACGGCCAGATTCGGGAAGCCGGCGGCGAACCAGTCTCCTTTGACGAACTGCTGGCCCGTTCCGATTTCATCACCATTCATATCCCCAGGACCAAGGAAACAACCGGTCTGTTCAACAGCGAAACAATCGCTAAAATGAAAGACGGCGCCTACCTCATCAACTGCGCCCGGGGCGGGATCGTTAACGAAGACGCGCTTTATAAAGCCCTCAAGTCAGGCAAGCTCGCCGGAGGGGCTCTGGACGTCTTTGAGGTCGAACCGCCGGGCGAACACAAGCTCCTGGAACTGGACAGCTTTATCTGCACCCCCCACCTCGGGGCCTCGACCCTGGAGGCCCAGATCAACGTGGCCGTGGCCGTAGCGGACCAGATGATCAGGTACCTCAAAGACGGCGAGACCGTCAACGCGGTCAACGTTTAACCCTGGCAAACCCCTGCTTGAATAAATTTTAATTCAGGAGCCTCAGCCCTGTCCGGGCAGGCTGGAAAGCCTGCCCCACAGAAAAATAATCCAGGTTGGAGCGTCAAAGGCCATGAGACTAACATGCCCGAATCATAAAAAAAATAGATTTTTTTTATTGACTTCCTTTCAAGAGTTATGCTATTATTTCATCATTGTAAAAATATATAGGGAGAAATTTGCCCCTTAGAGGGGAAGAAAAGGAGGTGATGAGGCCAAAACGGTTAATTTGAGAAATGAGAAAAGACTGGTTTTTTTGGGTAGTTAAGTTGAGTTAATCATTCAGCAATTTTGGAGGAACTGAATTTATGAAGAAAATTTTGCTTTTTAGCCTGGCGGCCGCTCTCGTGGTCGCTATGACAATGCCAGCCGCGGCTAAGACCGAGCTCAAGGTAAGTGGTGAAGCCTACTATCGCGGCTTTAGTCTAACCAACGTTGGAGCCGCAGTAGATACCAGCGACGCCGTTACCCAGGCCTTTATGGACATGGGAATGATGGTTAACATGAAATTCCAGGTCAACCCGGCGCTTGCATTTAGCACCAGAATAGAAGCCTTACAGAAAAAATGGGGCCGTGAAGAAGTTGACCCGCAGGCTACAACGAACGCGCTTTCAGGGGCCGCGCAGCCAAATACTGCCCGGGTGACCGTGGCCAAGATGGAGATCGCGTTACCGTGGGGCTGGTGGCGCTTCGGCCGTTATCAGGCTGCCCCTGCCTATTTATGGGGCACGGGCCGGTCCAAGGTCGGCGCTCCGCGAACCTGGGATGAACAAAGCGAATGGATGGTGGGCGGCGAGCGAGATCGTATCATCTTTGCCCGTGGCGCCGCGTACGGCCAACCAAGCATGGGCCCGTGGTCCATCATGCTGCTCTATGGAAAGATCTTTGAGGGCGACAGTGATGCCACAGCCTTGGGTGGCGTTGACTCCGACTACGATCTCTATTGGATGAAAAATACGTACAAGTGGAAAGGAGGCGGAATTGCCCTCATCACCTACTTAACGCGGAATTATTACTCCTCTGATTTGGCCACCTATGAACTTAACGAAGACAAATACAAAGTTGAAGTGAATGCCGGCCAGAAGTTCGGTCCAATGACCGTCGCCGCTAATGTCACTCGTTTCTTTGGCACGAGGAAGACCTATGCCCTTGGCACCAAAACAGAGCTTAACTCCCAGGCAATCAAAGCCATGGAATATTCTTTTGCCGTGGAGTATAAAAAGGGCCCGGTCTTAACCGGCTTCGGGTACTACCACACCGACGGCCAGGATACCAGCAACGATCTCACCGTAGGGTGCAGTGCCGGATCTAATTTCCAGCCTCTCTATGCGGCCTTTGGTAATTATGACGGCCTCCTTTTCAATACGCGCAACCTGAATCTTATAACGGCCTTCCTTGATTACAGCCTGACATCGAAGATCATACTGCATTTTGCCGGCGGTTACATAACGGCCGACGAGGTGGCGGCTGGCGCTTCCAAGAAGCTCGGCTGGGAGGTTGACGGTGGTCTTGCCTACACGATCGTGAAGGGCCTGACCCTTGGCCTGCATGTCGGTTACTTCATGCCGCAGGACGGCTGGGAGGATATGTTCGGCGCTAAAGGCAACCACACACACATAGACGGAGAATTAAGGTTGGTTTTCTAGCTCTTTGATTTATACCCTAACCAAAGCCCCGGGGGTTCCCGGGGCTTTTTTATGGGAAAAGTACCCCTGAAGGAAATGAAGCTATTTTCAAGCTTTGGAAACGGGCGGGGTTTATCCCCGCCCGTATATTTCTGGTCTTTCATGTGTCAATAAAGGCCAAGACTAATACGAACGCGCTTATAAACAACGGGTCAGATATAATAGAGCGAATGTTAAAAATACATTTTGATTGAAAAGGTCTGATCTTGATATTCTCGTATTCATTCAAACGGACATAATTTTGACAACCACAAGGGCTGCATCATCCTGTAAACTCGGGAGGAAAATGAATCGTCCAATCAAACTGCTGCACACGGAATGGTCCCGGGGCTGGGGCGGGCAGGAAATCCGCATTCTTGCCGATTGCGAAGGCTTCCTGAAAAAAGGATACCGCGTCACCTTAGCCTGCAAACCGGGCAGCCCCATCATTAAGGCCGCGGTGAACAAGGGAATCCCCACGAAGACCTTTCCTTTTTTAGCCCCTCTCGATCTAAAAACCATCATTCCTCTGGCCCTTTACCTCAAAAGAAACAGGGTGGACCTGGTTCAGACGCACAGCTCCATAGACAGCTGGACCGCCTCCCTGGCCGCCCGCCTGGTCGGCGTCCCGGTGATTCGAAGCCGTCATATCTCCGCTGATATCAGCGACTCCTTCTTTTCAAAACTGCTCTACATGCGGCTGGCGGACCGAGTCATCACCTGCGGCCAGGTCATCAAGGACATCATGGTCAGGGTGAACGGGTTTAATCCGGAAAAAATCGTTTCCATTCCCACCGGCGTGGATGAAAAACGATTTCGACCGGGGTTGGACCCGACACCAGTGCGCCGCGAATTCAATCTGTCTCAGGATGATTATGTCCTCGGAATCGTGGCCATTATTCGCAGCTGGAAAGGCCATGAGTTTCTGTTTGAGGCGGTAAAGCTGCTGGGGGATGAGATTCCTCGCCTTAAAGTCCTGGTGGCTGGAGACGGCCCGGCCCGAAGTTACGTGGAGGAGCGCGCCCGGTCGTTTAGCGTCATGGATAAAGTAATTTTTGCCGGTTATCGGGAGGACACGCCTCAAATCCTTTCAGCCATGAACCGGTTTGTCCTTCCCTCCACCAAGAACGAAGGCGTGCCGCAGGCGATACTTCAGGCCATGCTGGCCGGGATTCCGGTGATCGCTTCCTCGGCCGGAGGGCTGACCGAGGTGGTCGAGCATGGCCGCACCGGCCTCCTGGCGCCGCCTCGAGACCCGGCTGCCCTCAAGGAGGCGATCCTGGCGAGCTTTCGCAGCCCTGAAAAAGCAAAGGCCATGTCAATTACGGCCAGGGAGAAGGCGCTCCAAAACGCAACCCTTGAGAAGATGATTGATAAAACGGAAGAGGTGTACCTGAGCGTCCTTGGCCGCAGGTGAGCTTTTTTTGGCTCAGCCCCGGTTCCTGCCTGAATATTGGTTTCCGGATTTAATACCGCTCTGCGGTTTAAAATTATTGATTCGCCATGATACCGTTTCGGACAAATCCCGGCACGCAATCACCTTGATACCGCATCTTATATATGGTAAACTTCAATGAGAAATTAGGTCGTTACCTGAAAAAATGGTTTCAGGTAAGTCAGCAGGTGTGGTTCATTTTATTTGTTGAGCAAGGTGGGCCTTTGATCTCATGGGCCCAGCAGACTGCAAGGGTTGATCCCTGAACCGTTGCGAGTGAGGAGTCAGTTCACATGTCTGATGAAGAAGAAGAAAAAGAGTTTGTGATCAAGGATCGGCGGCATTTCACAACCGAGGGTGAACCCGTTGATAAGGCTGATAAGACTGAGCCTGAGGCAAAGACCGAGCCGGAGCCGGAAAAAACACCTCCACAGGAAACCGTGGGTCAGGAAGAGGCGGCTGAGGCTGGGCCGCTGCCAGAGGTGACCTTTTCCACGTTCATCTTTTCCCTGAGCACCTCGGTTCTCCTGCACCTGGGCGAGATACCCGATCCCAACACCCAGCAGACCTCCAAGAACCTGGGTCTGGCCAAGCAGACCATTGATATCCTCGGGATGCTCAAGGAAAAAACCAGAGGCAACCTGGAGGAAGATGAAGCAAACCTGCTTGAAAATCTTCTTTATGAACTTAGAATGAAATATATAGCCGCAGCCAAGTAGCTGTCGGCCATGGAAACACAGGAGAGATTAGAAATGAAGACCATAAGAATGTCAAACTTCTTGCTTAAGACGCGTTCCCGGGTGCAAGGCCCGGCCTTGATCATCCTGCTTGCGGCTGCTTTGCTCCTGGCTGGACAGTATCAATCTGCCCGGGCCGCTGAGGCTAGCCGGATGATTCCGGCGTCGTTCTCGGAATTGGCCGCCAAGGTTTCCCCGGCCGTGGTGAATATTTCTACGGTCAGGGTCGTCAAAGACCGGGGCGGGTTTTTTACTTACCGCACCCCGCGCCAGCCAAAAAGGCCTGATGAATTTCGAGATCCCTTTGATTTCTTTGACAAATTCTTCGGCCCCCAGCTGCCGCCCCGGGAGCGCCGGCAGCGGTCCCTGGGCTCCGGCTTTATTATTGATCCCAAAGGATTCATTATCACCAATAATCATGTGGTTCAAAATGCCGAGGAGATCGTGGTGCGGCTCTCCAATGAAAAGGAATTCAAGGCCAAGGTTATCGGCCGGGACCTCAAGACCGACATCGCTCTGATAAAAATAAACACCAGGGAAGATCTGCCTTTTGTGAAGCTGGGCGATTCAAGCCGCATCAAGATCGGGGACTGGGTGGTCGCTATTGGCAACCCGTTTGGTCTCGACCATACCGTGACGGCCGGGATCATCAGCGCCAAGGGTCGGGTCATCGGCGCTGGCCCCTACGACGACTTCCTCCAGACCGACGCCTCCATCAACCCTGGCAACTCCGGCGGGCCGCTTCTTAATCTGGACGGCGAGGTAATCGGGATCAACACGGCCATCAGTGCGGCCGGTCAGGGGATCGGTTTTGCCATTCCGGCCAACCTGGCCAAAGACATTGTGGCTCAACTCAAAGAAAAAGGCCGGGTCGTTCGCGGCTGGCTGGGTATCATCATCCAGAAAATCACCCCGGAACTGGCTGAATCTTTTAAACTCAAGGACCGGTCCGGGTCCCTGGTGGCGGACGTGGATCCCGACGGTCCGGCCCTAAAGGCTGGGATCAAGCGCGGCGATGTAATCATTGCCTTTAACGGAAAGAAAATCGAAGACTGGTCTGACCTGCCGGCCCTGGTGGCCGCGGCCCCTGTTGGTAGCGAGGCCGAGATTATAATCATCCGCGACGGCAAGGAAAAAACGATCAGGGTGAAGCTGGGTGAACTCAGGGAAGAAAGAATCGCTAGGCCCGAGCCCGTCAGGGAGGAAATCCTCGGGCTCAGCGTGCAGGAACTCACCCCGGAACTGGCCCGCCGCTATCAGGTGGATCAGAATGCAGGCGTGATCATCAGCCGCATCGCTGAAGGCAGCCCGGCCCAGGAAGCCGGGCTTAAACCGGGCGACCTTATCCTGGAGATCAACCATCAGCTCATAGACAGCTTGAGAACCTATCACGACGCCATAGGCAGGATCAAGAAGAAGGAGATCGCTCTCTTTCTGGTCAAGCGAGGACCCAACACCCTGTTCTATACATTGCAGACCGGGTAATTCCTTTCAGGCCGCCCGTCAGGGCCGCAGGCGGTCCAGGACCTGAGGCTAACGCTGAAAATATGCTTTCACCAGCCCTTAGTCTTTTGGCGCCGGCCAAGCTGAACCTTCACCTTTCCATTGTTGGACGCCGGTCTGACGGTTACCACCTCCTTGAAACCCTGATGGTCAAACTGGACCTGGCTGACAGGCTCCTTCTGGTGCGCCGCGGCCGGGGTATCCAGTTCGAGGTTCTGGGCGCCGACCTCCCGGCTGATGAGGACAACATGGTCATCCGCGCCGCCAGGGCCTTTTTTCAGGCCACTGAATTTGAGCCAAAAGTGGAATTAAGACTGGAGAAGCACATTCCGGTGGCCGCGGGGCTGGGGGGCGGCAGTTCGGATGCGGCCGCCGCTTTAAAGGGCTTGAACGATCTCTATGGTTCGCCGCTGACCCAGGACCGGCTTTTTAAACTGGGTTTGAGCCTGGGCGCAGATGTCCCGTTTTTTCTCTTCCCTGGCGCCACGGCTCTGGCTAAAGGCATTGGGGAGCTGCTTTCACCCGGGCCTGAGCTGCCCGAGCCTTGCTATTTTCTGCTCATCAATCCGGGCTGGCCCCTATCTACGGGCTGGGTTTACAAAAATTACAAATTAAAGTTGACATCCACCCGCAAAGGGCTTATATATTCACACGTAAATGAGGGCTCTTTCACATTCGACCGTGTCATGTATAATGATTTGGAATCGGTCGTTATGCCTCGATATCCAGAAGTGAAGGCCATGAAAGATCAGCTACTGGCCCACGGCGCGATTGAGGCTTTGATGACCGGCAGCGGGCCGACCGTCTTCGGGGTTTTTTTTCAAAGGCAGGATGCAGAGCGAGCCCGGACCAAATTGAATGAGCTGGATAGAGGAAAGTGGGTCATCATCATGACCCGGAACCTTAAGTCGCCCCAGTTTTGAGATTATGAGAGGCAGCTTTACCGGTCGAGAAGCCCGCCTCTTTTTAATGAATGACCGAAAAGCTATGAGTGCGTTTCATCCTGAGATGCAGTGCGCCTGGCAAAAGATGTGAAGCAATTCACTGGGGTGTCGTCAAGTGGTAAGACACAGGTCTTTGGAGCCTGCATTCGGAGGTTCGAATCCTCCCACCCCAGCCAAACATTATAACTGCGATAGACCTGATTTAATCCATGAATAATGATCTGATTCTTTTCACCGGTCGTTCTAATCCGGCCTTGGCAAAGGCCATATGCGAATATTTATCACTGCCTCTAGGCAAGGTTCACGTGCGCCGTTTTTCGGACGGCGAGGTCCTGGTCGAGCTGGGCGAGAACGTTCGTGGCCGGGATGTATTTGCCATTCAGTCCACCTGTTCGCCGGTCAATGAGAACATCATGGAACTGCTTATTCTTATTGACGCCCTGAAGCGTTCCTCGGCCCGGCGCGTCACCGCGGTTCTTCCCTATTACGGCTATGCCCGCCAGGACCGCAAGGTTGCTCCCCGCGTGCCCATCACCGCCAAATTAATGGCTGACCTGATTACCGTGGCTGGCGCCAAGCGGATGCTGTCCATGGATCTTCATGCCGGTCAAATTCAAGGCTTTTTCGATATACCGGTAGATCATCTTTTCGCGGCGCCGCTGCTTTTGAGTTTCGTTCGTGAGCAGCAGTTCGAGGACATGGTTATCGTTTCTCCGGATGCCGGCGGCGTGGAAAGGGCGCGGGCTTACGCCAAGCGTCTGGATTGTACCCTCGCCATCATTGATAAACGCAGGATCGGAACCAATGATGTCGAGGTCATGACCCTCGTGGGCGATGTGGAAGGCAAGACCGCTATCCTGGTGGATGACATGGTTGACACCGCCGGGACAATGGTTAAGGCTGTGAATGCCATCGTGAATCATGGTGCGAAAAAAGCTATCGCCTTAACCACCCACCCGGTCCTGTCCGGCTCGGCCCTGGAAAAGATTGAGAACTCGCCGCTGGAATTTCTGGTGGTGACCGATACGATCCCCCTTTCGGAAGAGGCTAAAAAGAGCCGGAAGATCAAGGTGACGTCTGTAGCCAATCTGCTGGGGGAAGCCATTCGTCGCATCCATCAGGAGGATTCTGTCAGTTCGCTTTTTGTCTAGCCCCGGCGTCAGGGTAGAAGGCGGTCTGCCGTTTTTGGAGGAAGCAGGGAAATGGAAACCAAAATAACCATAAACGCCACGGTTCGTTCCCCTAAGAAGAAAGGGGCGAACCGTCAGCTTCGTCGCCAGGGATTGGCGCCGGCCATATTCTATGGCCCCAAACGAGAGCCTCAACCCATCACCGTTAGTATTTCCGAGCTCAGGGAAGCTATTTCCTCCGGCCAGGATGGCCAATTCCTGATTCAGCTTCATATTAAAGACAATGGTTCGTCCCATGAATCCACGGTCATGATCAAGGACTTTCAGGTTGATCCCGTGCGGAGGGAACTGCTTCACGCTGATTTTTACGAGGTTGATTTAAACCGGCCGCTTCTGTTCGAGGTCCCTCTGCTCCTGACAGGCAGACCGATTGGTCTGGAAAGCGGTGGGATTTTACAGCAGATTCAGCGATCACTGATGATCTCCGCTTTGCCACATGAGATACCGAAACAGATTGAAGTGGACGTGAGTGAACTGGACGTTGGCGACTCCGTTCGCGTCAGTGATATTGAGCCTCCGGCTGGTGTGAAGGTCGAAATAGACGGCGGCGCCACTATAGCCATCGTGTCTCTTCCGAAAGGCGCTTTGGAAGAGGTTGAAGAGGCTGAGGCTGAAGAGGAAGCGGCTGAGGAAGCAGCAGCCGAAGGAGAACCCGCTCCGGTTTCGGAGGAGGGGCCGCCTCAAAAGATTAAGGAATGAATACAAGCGGGGTTATAATCCTTGGGAGGTCGGTTGCACCTGGTGATCGGCTTGGGCAATCCGGGTCAAGTGTATGCGCGGACCCGCCATAACCTTGGTTTCAGGGTTGTTGAGCGTTTAGCCGAGCGATATGGTGTCAAGCTAGTTAAAAAAAAGCACCAAAGTCTCCTCGGTCAAGGGCAGGTGGCCGGAATTAAGGTTCTCCTTGCCCAACCACAGACCTACATGAACCATAGCGGCCAGGCCGTCAGACGGCTGGTGGATTATTTTGATCTGGCCCGACCCGATATTCTGGTTGTGCATGATGACCTGGATATCGAGGTTGGAGTGATAAAAGTCACAGGGCGCGGCGGGGCCGGCGGACACAAGGGTGTAGCTTCGATAATAAGGCACCTGCAAGACAATGATTTCTCCCGGATCAGGATCGGCATTGGCCGCCCAGATCCATCAATGGCCGCGGAAGAGTATGTGTTGAGTCAATTTAGGCCCGAGGAAGAGCAGCCTATTGAGAGCGCGGTGAGGAATGCGGTGACGGCTGCCGAATTGGTTCTCTGTGAGGGGTTGGCTGAAGCTCAAGCGCATTTTAATCGCAAGGGATTGAATTCTAATGAGGAGGTAGTAGTTTAATGGACCAGTTATCAGATTTTACACGTGTTGCCCCGTTCCTGGGGATCATTGGGTTGCTAGTGGCTTTCCTGATCTTTCTTTTTGTCAAAAGGCAGCCTAATGGCAACGAAACCATGCAGGAACTCGAGACCATGATTCATGACGGCGCCATGGCTTTTTTAAGGAAGGAGTATTCCTATCTGGCCGTCTTTATCGTCATTGTCTTTGTCCTGCTGGCCTTGGTAGTGGATTACAGGACCGGAATAGCCTTTTTGACCGGGGCGTTGTGTTCCATTCTGGCCGGTCTGATGGGTATGAGTGCGGCCACCCGAGGCAACTCCCGAACCGCGGAAGCAGCCAACAAACTCGGCCAGCCCGCGGCCCTGAATGTATCCTATTTTTCCGGGGCGGTCATGGGTATTTCCGTGGCCTCATTGGGTCTTCTGGGGATCGGCTTCTGGTTTTGGATCTTCGGCGGCGATCCGGAAACAGCCAAATATATCAACGGCTTCGCCATGGGCGCCAGTTCCATTGCCTTATTTGCTCGTGTCGGTGGCGGCATTTATACCAAGGCCGCTGACGTAGGAGCCGACCTGGTTGGAAAGGTCGAGGCTGGCATTCCAGAAGATGACCCCCGCAACCCGGGTGTCATTGCGGATAATGTGGGAGACAATGTGGGTGACATTGCCGGTATGGGTGCGGACATCTTTGAGTCCTATGTCGGGTCGGTCATTGCCACCATTGCCATTGGCGCGACCATGAGTATAGCGGCGCTGGGCGGAGTTGATCGTATGAATTACATGGCCATGCCTCTTCTGGTGGTCATGGGCGGTCTTATCTGTTCCTTTATCGGGGTCTTTTCCATCAGGATTCTCAGGAAAATCGGCCCTGCGTCGGCGTTAAGGTACACGACCTTTATTGCCGCCGGCTTTCTCATTCTTGTGACTTACTTCATCAACCGAAGTCTGAACCTGCCGCTAGGCGTGTTCTGGGCCATTTTAGCCGGGCTCTTCGCCGGGATCGCCATCGGGCTTATAGCCGAGTACTATACCTCTGGTCCTCCGGTCAAGAGAATCGCCGAGCAGTCCGAGACCGGTCCGGCCACGGTTATCATAAGCGGCCTGGCCGTTGGCATGCAATCAACCTGGCTGCCGATCATGTGCATCTGCATCGCCATATTTATCGCCTTTAAATTCGCCGGAGTATATGGCATCGGCATCGCCGCGGTCGGCATGCTGGCCACGGTCGGGGCCACCATGACCGTGGACGCTTACGGACCGATTGCCGACAATGCCGGGGGTATCTCTGAGATGTCCGGTCTGGGGCCTGAGACTCGTGAGATCACCGACTCGCTTGACGCCCTGGGTAATACGACCGCAGCCATTGGCAAGGGTTTTGCCATCGGTTCGGCTGTCTTGACGGCCTTGGCCCTGTTTGTGGCTTATACCCAGGCGGCCAAGATTGAAATAATTAATATCACCAACCCCATGGTCGTTATCGGCGTCTTTATCGGTGGGATAATTCCAATGCTGTGCGCCTCCCTGACCATGACCTCGGTTGGCAAGGCCGCCTTTAAAATGGTAGAAGAGATTCGTCGTCAGTTCCGGGAAATCCCCGGTCTGCTGGAAGGCAAACCGGGCGTTAAGCCGGATTCCAAGACCTGTGTCGCCATTGCCACCAACTCATCACTCAAAGAGATGATCCTGCCAGGCCTGATCGCCGTCCTAACCCCGATCATGGTCGGCTTCATCCTGGGAAAGGAATCCCTGGGAGGTATGCTCCTCGGGGCTACACTGATGGGGGCTTTCCTGGCCCTGTTCATGTCCAACGGTGGTGGTGCTTGGGATAACGCCAAGAAATATATTGAAAAAGGCAACCTGGGCGGTAAAGGTTCAGACAACCATAAGGCTGCCATCGTCGGTGATACAGTGGGAGACCCATTCAAAGACACCTCAGGGCCGTCAATGAATATTCTGATCAAGTTGATGTCCGTCGTCTCCCTGGTTATCGCGCCCTTGCTGGCCAAGTACACCGGCTTGCTGGCCTAAACCAGCCGCTCAGGCCGGGATTCACCCGGCCGGGTCAATTGACGCACTAAAAGGGACCGGTTATACGTGACCGGTCCTTTTCCTTTAAAAGTGCGGCTGTAAATAACTCATTAGCTAACGTGACGAACAATTCTTCCAGCAACTCGCTGCTGTGGCAGGTGCGCCTTTTAAAATGACACGTTAAGCAGCGTCTCCTTAATGTAAAAAATATTATTAATTAATATCGTTGCTGGTAAACAAAGATCATCTCGTTTTTTTCTTTTCCCAAAAACTCAAAGCGACTGATTTTTTACTAGTTCCGATCAACCCTGATTGTAAAGAAAAATATATCCGCTGAGCATTTTTCGCTCGACGTATAACACTTGGTACGCGGTATTGCCGCTCGAAAACATATCACTATTAGCTGATTGTTAATTTTGCTTCCTTAAAAAAATGAGGCGGGGTGAAAATGACCGTCTGGTTAAACTTTTTAAAGATTTAATTTGACTATTTCTGAAAAAAAAAGTATTATTATCTCTTGTGCTTTTGATTTTTTAACAGGAGGATTTCAGTGAATGTTTAAGGTGGGAGATTTAGCAGTATATCCCTCTCATGGAGTTGGGAGGATTGAAGCTATCGAGAGCAAGGATATTTCCGGTCTTGAGCAGCGCTTTTATGTAATGCGAATCCTCGATAATAATATGATTATTATGATCCCCACGCAAAACGTAGACAATGTCGGGTTGCGCGAACTCATTGACCCCAAGGAAGTCTCCCAGATTTACACCATTCTGCAGAAAAAAAATATCTCCGTGGAGACCCAGAATTGGAATCGCAGATACCGCGAATATATGGAGAAAATCAAGACCGGATCGGTATTTGAAGTGGCCATGGTTCTGCGGGATCTTTATTTATTAAAAGCAATCAAAGAACTCTCATTTGGGGAGAGAAAACTGCTGGATACGGCCCTTAGCCTGTTGGTCAAAGAGATTTCCGCGGCTGAAGATCAAACCGAGAGCAAGGTCGAGAGTGTGATACTCGATTTTTTCAATAACTAAAAAACCAAAAATTGATCCTGTCCAGCCTTGTTTTAATTGGCCGAAATTTCATCTGGCTCTTGTTGATCCGTCCACTGAAAAAGGCCGGTTCCAGAGGGTTTGAGATGTAATCTACAGGACGGTCGGATCGAATGTCGTAACCGTTATCTTCATAATCCAGGTCTTAAGCCTGTGGCCCAAAGTTTCCAATATCATATTCCGGCCAGCAGTCATGGCGAACGGCTGGACCGTTTTTTAGCCCGCAGAAACCCTGACCTCTCACGATCTCGATTAAAGCGCCTCATTGACCAGGGTCACGTTCAGGTAAATAAGACCCCGGCCAAACCCAGCCTTAATTTAAAAGAAGGCCAGTTAGTCTCCCTGATTGTCCCCGACGCATCCCCGAGCCGTCTGGCGCCAGAACCGGATATATATTTTGATATCCTCTATCAAGACCGGGAGTTGATTGTCGTCAATAAGCCCGCCGGACTGGTGGTGCATCCGGCGGCCGGACATCAGACCGGGACACTGGTACAGGGCTTGCTGGCCGTTTGCCCGGACCTGACCGGTATTGGGGGTGAAAACAGGCCTGGCATCGTACACCGATTGGATAAGGATACCTCCGGGGTTATGGTGGTGGCCAAAACAGACAAAGCCCATCACGCTCTGGCCGAACAGTTTAAAAAGGGCCGCATCATAAAATATTATTTGGCTCTGTGCCGGGGATGGCCCAGATCAAACCAGGGTCAAATTGATACGCCTATCGGTCGGCATCCCGTGCGACGGAAACGGATGTCCGCGAGGTCACCTTCTGGCCGGCCGGCCTTGACCCGCTTCGATGTGGTGCGGCGTTTCGGTCAAGGCGTCTCCCTGCTTCGATTAAACATCCTGACCGGCAGGACACACCAGATTAGAGTCCATCTTGCTTCCATTGGCTGCCCCATCCTTGGTGACCGTGTCTATGGAGTGGGTCTGGGATGGCTTCAGAAAAATAAAATGCTAAAGGGTCTTGTCACCAGGCAGATGCTTCATGCCGAGCGCATAACCTTCATTCATCCAGCCGTGAGCCAGGAGATGACTTTTGAGGCGGCCTTACCTGAGGATATCTCTCGCGTCCTGGAGGCGTTGGAAAAAAGCGAGATAAATTAGCCAGTCAAATATTGGGTCCAGCAGGATGGGACGCCCCCCGGCTCCTGACTGTATGCGGCCCCGTCTGATCAGTCTTTGGGAGCCCCTTTGAATAGAGGCCTGCATCTGGTAATCAAAAGTTCAATATCAATTTAGAAGCTGCCTCATAAAATCGAACCCTGCCCGTGATCTTTGTAAGGTCATGTCTTAGCCATTACACTTCAGCTAACTTCCTCGTGCAGATAGGTCTTTAAGGCATGAGTCAGGGCTTCCTCACCGCCTCCAAAAAAATGATCAGCCCCGGGTATGATCACCGGTTCGATCGGCCTCAAGAGTTTCGCGCCCAAGGCCCGGGCCAGATCAGGCGGGGCGATATCGTCCCGGCCGCCGCAGATCATTAACCCAACTTCTGGCTTAAGCTGCACAAAGTCAAAGCTCATTAAGGCCGCTGGCAAGGCAATTAAGATCAGCGGCTGAACATCAAGACCTTTGAGTTGTGGCCAGGCTTTGAGGGCGATCGAGGCGCCAAAAGAATATCCCGCCACCAGGATCTGCATCATACCATTTTCCTTCAGATAACCGGCCGCAGCCGCGAGGTCCTCTGCCTCCCCGACGCCCTCGTCAAAGGTCCCTTCACTCTGTCCGACTCCTCGGAAATTGAAGCGGAGAACGGTCCAGCCCGCCTCGGCCAGGGCGGAGACTGCGAGACTCACCACAAAATCATGCATCGAGCCGCCGTACAGCGGGTGGGGGTGAGCTACAACCGCGCCCCGGTTCGGATCATTGTGCTTTATTTTCGCTTCTAGCTTGATCTTCCCCGATGGAATGAAAATCAGTTCTTCAGTCATCTCGGTCTTGTTCTCCTTTTCCAATCAAGCGGTTATTAGAGCCTTTGCTCACAGGAATGGAACTGCCTTTCGTCGGTTCAGGTTGGACTCAATGTCAGCGCTTTGTTCCTTGCCGCGGCCGGTTGCCCGGATAAAATGTATTTTTAAACGATAGGATGAACAATGACAAGGGTAATTCCCATGGATCAAGATCGTTCCCCGGAGCTGAATCAGGGACTACCCTAGTCTCAGGGAAAAAGGACGCCTCTTGACCTTGACCGATCCAGCCTGGCATGATAAAGCTAAAATTAGTGAATCCCTTCGGGTGAAAAGTTTCCGGTAGCCGTAAGAACTATGAAGCATAATTAATTCGGGTCCATTCTTGATCCCTATTAAAGTAATTATGCCTCAAAGCTGTCTGACAATACCGGGCGTGAAGAAAGATACCTGCACGCTTCTTTCAATTCTAAAACCTGAGCGTGCATAAGGCAGGGAGACAAGATCCTGCTATTATGATCCAGCTTGATAATTATATATAGGGGTTGCATTGGAAACCATACGCCTCCTTCTTGTTGACGATCACAAAATACTCCGGCAAAGCCTTTCCA
>JAFDHD010000052.1 GCA_019308995.1 Deltaproteobacteria bacterium
GGTGCGACGATCTCGATGCCGCGGCTGGTGCTCTGGCTAGCCAGAGCACCAGCCCTTGATCCAATAACACAAATCTCACTCTTACGCTCGTATTTCAATATACAAGGGTGTGCTTTGCGCACCAAAAATGCCTCATCCTTTTTTCACTAGGCGTGGGTATTATTACCTGAACACCTTTATTTAAAAACATCTGCTAGTAAAAAAAACCGAGACCATGGCCGTTTGGAATAAGAATGGTGCGCAGAGCACACCCTACATTTAAACTTGTTTCGATCAACCTCTTGTGCTGACGCACCCCGACAATTGATGAGTTTTTCAGTATCCTTCATAATAAAGACAGGCCCTGAAATTTATAACCGGTCTTTCATATGTCAATAAAGTAAATCCTGAAACAAAAAAAACAGTTTCTTAGAAGCAGCGCCAGGGCCGAAGCAATCCAGGGGTTTTCAATCAAAACATATTCTTGCTATTATCTTTATCTTTTTTTTCAAATTTCTCTAGCCCACAACTCCCTCCCCTAAAGCCAAATCTAAAAATCGTCTTGACATGGATGCTTCCATTTTCTACGGTCTGTCTATGCCTTTTATTTAAAAAGGAGAAACCATAAATGGACAAGGAAACATTCTTAAAACACGGCCATGCCTTTGTGGACTGGATCGGGCAGTACATGGATCATATCGAGGACTTTCCTGTCATGGCCCAGGTGGCGCCCGGCCAGATCGCGGGCCAGTTGCCCCAAACCCCTCCGGGGGAGCCTGAAGAAATGGAGACCATTTTCAACGACTTCAAAGAGATCATCCTGCCTGGTATGACCCACTGGCAGCACCCCTCTTTTTTCGCCTATTTCCCGGCCAATTCCAGCGCGCCTTCCATGCTGGCTGAGTTCCTGACCGCGGCCTTAGGCGCGCAGTGCATGGTCTGGCAGACCTCTCCAGCGGCCACGGAGCTCGAAGAGGTGGTCATGGACTGGCTGCGTCAGATGTTAGGGCTGCCCGAGGATTTTAGCGGCGTGATCCAGGACACGGCCTCGACTTCGACCCTGACCGCCCTGCTCTGCGCGCGCGAACGATCAACCGACTTTGCCATAAACACGCTCGGTTTTAAGGATGGAAGCGCGCAGAACCTTATCGTCTATGCCTCGGAAGAGGTTCATTCTTCGATTGAAAAAGGGGTCAAGATCGCCGGGTTTGGTAAGAACAACCTCTGCCTCATTCCTGCCGGGCCTGACCTGGCCATGCTGCCAGAGGAACTGGAAAAGGCCATTGAAGCTGACCGGCAGGCCGGCCGCCTGCCTTGCTGCGCGGTGGCAACAGTAGGTACCACCTCTTCCACGGCCATGGACCCCTTGAGGACGATTGGCGAGATCTGCGAACGTCACGGCCTCTGGCTCCACGTGGACGCGGCTATGGCCGGGAGCGCGGCCATCCTGCCAGAGATGCGCTATCTCCTGGACGGCGTGGAGTATGCCGATTCGTTTGTCTTTAACCCGCATAAATGGCTCTTCACGAACTTTGACTGCTCAGCCTACTTTGTCAAAGACGTTCACGCCCTGACCTCGACCTTCGAAATTCTGCCCGAGTACCTCAAGACCGATCTGGATCGCCTCGTCAAAAATTTCCGGGACTGGGGCATCCCGCTGGGGCGTCGTTTTCGCGCCTTGAAACTGTGGTTCGTGCTTCGGCATTTCGGAATCAAGGGGCTTCAAGAAAAAATTCGATCCCACATCGAGTACGCCAAAGAATTCGCTTCATGGATCGAGCAAAACCCGGTCTTTGAACTCATGGCCCCGGTCCCCATCAACCTCGTCTGTTTCCGGTACTATCCTCCAGACCGCAGTTTGAGCGAAGAGGAGCTTGAAAAAATAAACAAAGCCCTCATGGATGAACTGAATCGCTCAGGCAAGCTGTTTCTGACTCACACCAAATTGAAGGGGAAGTTCACCCTGCGCCTTTGCATCGGGCAGACCCAGACGACCCAAAGGCACGTCAGGATGGCCTGGGAAAGCATTCAGGCGACCGCGGTGAAATTATGATGAGTTTGGTAGTTTTAGTAGGGTGTGCTTTGCGCACCAAAATTGGCCGTCATTCCGCTTTATAAGAAATGCCTGAATATCGTCGAGCCAAAGAACCTGGAGCAACCTATTTCTTCACTGTCGTAACATTCGAACGACAAAAATTCTTATGTGAGCCCGAATCACGAAATATCTTGCGGTCAGCGATTAAAAAGGTCAAAGGCACTTATCCTTTTCTCATTGAAGCGTGGGTATTGTTACCAGAGCACCTTCATTGTATCTGGACCTTACCCGAAGGCGATAGCGATTACTCTACACGCTGGGCTGTAATAAAGAAGGAATTCACAAAAAGGATCACCCGAATAAAAACCAATGCATTAGGTGATATAGAAATTACAAATTCTCGAAAAAGGCGAAGAGAATCTCGGATATGGCAGCGAAGGTTTTGGGAGCATATGATTCGGGATCAAGACGATTTCAACCAGCATATTGATTACATTCATTATAATCCGGTAAAACACTTGCTGGTCAAAGAGCCGAGACAATGGCCGTTTAGCACATTCCATGGTTTTGTAAAATCCGGCCTATACCCTGAAGACTGGGGAACTCATATATCGGACACGGTTAAAGGCATGGATATGGAGTAAGAATGGTGCGCACAGCACACCCTACATTAATCTGATGCAGCTGTAGGTCAGGGTGGTCCGCGAAGCGGGTCTCCCTGACAATATTAACCATGTTTTGTGTCAGGGAGCTTCGCACCCTGACCTAGAGCTGATTAATTTGGAGTTAAGCCCATGGCGGGTGGCTCAGACAACTTGAAAAAGTTGTCTGTGTTGCAAGCTCTAGCGCAGCAACAAGAATTCTTGTTCAGCAGCCAAGTAAGATATGGTGCGCAGAGCACACCCTAGATTTAATCTGATTTCACCGCTGCCGCCTATACGGGCGGTTAGCCCCTCTTTTCCATAGGAATGTAATCTCTCTCATTCAGTCCGTTGTATATCTGGCGGGGGCGGTGGAGTTTCCAGTCAGGGTCTTCGATACTCTCCTTCCACTGGCTGATCCATCCGGGCAGGCGTCCGATGGCGAACATGACCGTGAACATGTTGAGCGGAATCCCGATGGCCCTCAGAAAGATGCCGCTGTAAAAATCCAGGTTCGGATACAGATCGTGGTCGAGGAAGTATTGGTCTGTCAGGGCCGTCTCTTCCAGTTTCAGGGCGATGTTCAGCAGGGGGTCCTCCTGGTTCTGTTTCTGAAGCACCCGGTCGCAAACGCGCTTCATAATCCTGGCCCTGGGGTCATAGGTCTTGTAAACCCGGTGGCCAAAACCCATGAGCCGAAAAGGATCGTCCCTGTCCCTGGCCCGGGCGATGAAAGGGGCTGGATCGCCGCCGTTTTCATAAATTTGATTGAGCATTTCAATGACAGCCTGGTTGGCGCCGCCGTGCAGGGGGCCCCAGAGGGCGCATATCCCGGCCGAGACGGCCGCGTAAAGATTGACCCTGGCGCTTCCGACCAGGCGCACGGCCGCGGTGGAGCAATTCTGCTCATGATCGGCATGCAGGATCCAGAAGACGTTCAGGGCCGCGACAACGTCTTCGTCAATAATGTAAGGCCGCACCGGTGTATCGAACATCATGTTCAGGAAGTTGGCCGGGTAGCTGAGATTGTGCCTTGGATAGACGAGCTTATGGCCCCGGGAAATCCTAAAGGACATGGCCGCCATGGTTCTGACCTTGGACAGAAGCCTGGTGACCGTGACGTTAGTCTCCTCCTCGTCCGTCCTTTCGGGAATCTCAGGGTAAAAGGCTCGGAGGGCGTTGACCATGGAGGAGAGAATCCCCATGGGATGGGCCCACCTGGGATATTTTTCAAAAAAGGCCCGCATGTCTTCATGAACCAGGGAATGATCATTGAGCAGGACTGAGAAGCGGTTGAGCTGTTTTTGTGCGGGCAGCTCGCCGTTGATCAGGAGGTAGGCCGTTTCGACAAAGGTGGAACCCTCGGCCAGCGACTCAATGGGAATGCCCCGGTACCGCAGAATCCCCTTCTCCCCGTCCACAAAAGTAATCTGGCTGCGGCAGGTGGCCGTATTTACAAGGCCGTGGTCCAGGGTCACCAGGCCGGTTTCCCGGCGCAGCCTGGAAATATCAATGGCCCTTTCCCCTTCCGACCCGGTGATAAGGGGCAGCTTAAAGGTCTGCCCATCTATGATGAGGTCTGCGGTTTCTCCCATTTTCACGCTCCCGTGATTGGCCTTCAGAACGAATTTCGAAGAAGGCGTGCTGACCGGTTCAAATGGCGTCCCGGCCTTGTTCCCCGGTCCGGATACGAATCGCCTTTTCCACGGTCAGGACGAAAATCTTACCATCCCCGATTTTACCAGTATACGCCGTTTTTTGAATGGCGGATACAATTTCATCCACCTTTTCGGCTTCGACGCTGTAAGTCAGGGTGTGAAACGAGCTGACACTCAGCCCTCAGGGGGCTGTTGGTTTTACCGATTTTTAAAACTCTAGACTGGATACCCCTGACTAATCTCAATTCGCTTTCCCGTTTTTGTTATAGAATTCATTGACCTTAAAGACTAATAAAGTATATATTAAAGCGATTCATTACCAATCTTCGTCAGAACAGAACCAGCATTCCTGAGGGAGGTGGCCAGGTGAGCGGGAACTGTAAGATTGTCACCATTGCCAGCGGCAAGGGCGGTGTGGGCAAGACCAATATAGCCTTGAACCTGGCCCTGGCCTTTCAGGATGAGAAGCAGAATGTCTGTCTGCTTGACGCTGATCTCGGGCTGGCCAATGTGGACGTGCTCCTGGGCATCGCGTCAGATTATTCCCTGATAGATTTTATTACCGGGCAGTGCTCCCTGGAAGACGCGACCGTGACTGGCCCGGGGTCTTTGAAGATAATCCCCGGCGGTTCAGCGCTGGAACAGGTGCCTCGCCTCAAGGAGGAGGAAAAAAACAGGCTCTCCGAGCTCCTGCATCATCTCCAGGATTACGACGCCGTGGTCATTGACGCACCGGCCGGTATTTCCGACCAGATTCTAAGCTTTCTCAAAGCCGCTGATTTCCCGGTTCTGGTGATGACCGGGGAACCCACCTCCCTGACTGACGCTTACTCTCTTTTGAAAATCCTCCATGGCCAAGGCAGCAAGAAGCCAGTCAGTATTCTTATCAATCAAGCCAAGTCAATAGACCACGCTAAAAAGATTTATCGGAAGTTCAGGGATGCGGTCGCCAAGTATCTTCAAGCTCCGATAAATTCAATCGGGTATGTCCTGGACGATCCCAGGGTGCCGGAGGCGGTCGTGAACCAGGTGCCTTTTTTCAATCTTTTCCCGGACTCCCCGGCCAGCCTTTGCTTGAAACGCATTGCCAAATATCTTTGTTCGAGTGCTGCCGGTTCGGAAGGGCTGGAGAAATTCGAGCTTCTTTTCTTTTCCCAAAGGGAGGCGGCAGAAGAAGAGAAACTGCCAGAGATTCAGCCGGTTGCCTCACAACCTGAGGCTGATGTCGGCGATCCTGAGGATTTTTCGATGGACGTGGGGCTTGCCAGTGACATCGTTCGTCTCCTTGTCAACGAAAACCTCCTTTCCCTCTCCCAGGTGAATTATGCGCACCGGGTGCAGGAAAGGATGGACAACGCCGAGTCGTTTCTCGATGTGCTCAAGGAGCTGGGCTACATCCGTGAAGAGCAATTAAAGGAAACCCTTTTAAAGCACCGCAGCGGCATTCGCCTGGGCTCGCTGCTCGTGGAGCTCGGTTACATCTCCGAACAGCAGCTGGCCGTGGGCTTACACAAACAGCAACAAGCTAAAAATGAAGGCAAAACCCAGAAGCGCCTGGGCGAGCTCCTGGTTGAAAATAACTACATCTCTGAATACGATCTCGCCCAGGTGCTCTCCCTGCATCTCGGCTACTCCTATGTGGATCTGGAGCCAGGGATGCTTGACTCATCGCTAATGAGCCAGGGTTCTAAGGAACTGTTTGGAAACCACAGCTTCCTGCCTCTTGAGAAAGACAGCGGTTCCGTGAAAATAGCCATTTCCGACCCGCTCAATACCGCGGCCATGAAAGCGGCCGAAAAACTATTCGGACCCAACCTAATTCCTTTGATCGCTTCAGACATCTCTATTAAGCGGACCCTGGCGGCCTTTGAGTCTCTGGACGATACTCAGGGTCAGGTCGAAACCGATCAAACCGAGACTGTAAAGATCGTGGATCAGCTCATACAGGAAGCCTTACGGAAAAATGCGAGCGACATACACATCGAGCCCATGAAAAACAGGGTTCGGGTCCGACTGCGCCGGGACGGCACCCTTGTCCACTACACCGATCTCTCCAAGGAGCAGGAACCGGGCATTATCAATCGTATCAAAGTCATGGCCGGGGCCAATATTGCTGAAAAACGCCGCCACCAGGACGGCCGCATCTTACTGCCTTCTTCCCAGTATGGCAGCGAGATTGATCTGCGCATCTCTTTTTACGTCACGCTTTTCGGCGAAAAGGTGGTCATGCGCATTCTGAGCAAAAAAGCCGAACTCATGAAAATTTCCGACCTCGGCATATCCCCCAAGATGCTTGACCGTTTCAGAGAAGAGGCCCTGGACCTGCCCACCGGCGTCATCCTGCTCACCGGGCCTACCGGGGCCGGGAAGACAACCAGCCTGTATGCGGCCATCAATTACTGCAACAACGTGGACACCAACATCATCACAGCGGAAGAGCCGGTGGAGTATGTTATAGACGGCATATCCCAGTGTTCCATCAACCCCAAGATCGGCATAACCTTTGAAGAGACATTGAGGCACATCCTGCGGCAGGACCCGGACATTATCGTGCTCGGGGAAATCCGGGACAGGTTCTCCGCCGAAAGCGCCATTCAGGCGGCCCTGACCGGCCATAAGGTCCTGACGACCTTCCATACCGAAGACACCATCGGCGGCCTCCTTCGCCTTATAAACATGGAAATCGAAACCTTTCTGATTTCTTCGACCGTGGTGAGCGTGGTGGCTCAAAGGCTGCTCAAAAAACTCTGCCCCTTTTGCAAGGAAAAATATGTTCCCTCCCCCAGGGACCTGAGGCGGCTGAAATACGATTCCACCGCGCTCAACAGGTATGAGTTCCAGGTCGGCGCCGGGTGCGAGCATTGTGACTTTACGGGATACCGGGGCCGCATCGGCGTGTTTGAGCTTCTGGTTCTGAACGAGTATGTCAAAGACGCCATTTTAAGCCGCAAGACCTCTTACGAGATCAGACGCATCAGCATGGAGACCACGGGTCTGGTGACCCTGCTGGAAGACGGACTGGCCAAGGCCGTCCAGGGAACCACCAGCCTCCAGGAAGTAATCCGAAATCTCCCCACTCTGGAACCGCCCAGGCCTCTGGACCAAATCCACCGGCTGATCGGGGAGGGCGCATGAAGGAAAGGCCTTTAATCCAGCTTATTGAAGAAGCGCTTGACAGCGACGAGTTAGAACTGCCTGTTTTCAGCAAAACCGTGCTGGAACTGCAGGAGCTCATGAAAGAGGACAACTACGGACTGAGCGATGTAGCCAGGATTATCGAGAAAGACCAGGCCCTCACCTCCCAGACCCTCAAGGCCGCCAACACCGCCTACTATACCGGTCTGCAGCCGGCCAAGACCATCAAGGACGCCGCGGTGCGGCTCGGAGCGAAAAGTGTCATCAGCATGGTCACACTGACGTCGCAAAAACAGCTCTATCACTCCCAGGTCAAGGAATTCAACCAGATGATGAGAGCCTTATGGAACCATGCCTTGGGGACCGCCACGGCCGCGCGATGGCTTTCCATAAATCTGGGCTTCCAGCACGTGGCTGAGGAAAGTCTGATCGCAGGCCTGCTCCATGACATCGGGAAACTCATTCTCTTAAAGGCTATCGAAAGCTTATTACTGTCAGAGACGATCTCAAAAGAGACCTCACTGGTTCTGATCTATGACATCATTGATACGTTTCATACCGATCACGGCGAACGATTCATGAAGATTCTTAATATGCCCGAGACATATTGCCAGGTCGCCAGCAGGCATCATGACCCGGAAGTAAACGCTGAAAATATTATTTTAAATATTGTGAGATTGAGTAATCTCACGTGCCATAAACTTGGCATCGGCCCCAAACACAGTCCGGAACTCATGCTCTCCACCACACCCGAATCAATAAATCTCATGGCCAAGGATCTTCTCCTGGCTGAGCTGCAGGTGGAGCTGGAAGAAAAATTAGGTTCGCTGGATAAATCATTATAGCTCGTTTATCTTGTGACTGGATGAAGCTGACCGACAGGAATGGAAAACCGGAGGTCCTCTTTGGCACAAAATGTTAACCGGCTGCTAGATCGAAGCATCCCGCAGAAAGGAGGTGAAAGTATTTATCAAGGCAGTCGCGGTAGAGGAGTTAAAGGTTCTCAGGTCCCAGTACTGGCTATGAATCAATCATTCTTAATTACAAGGTAAGGGAGGTTTGGGAGTATGAAGATGGCAAAGATATTAATCTTAAGCGCAGTGGTATTTACTTTAGCCTGTTTCCCTGATCAAGGGTTAGCCAAAACAGAGACTCTGGTATACGGGACAACCGAGAAGGTCATTGATATGGACCCGGCCAATGCCTATGATTTCCACACCTGGGAAATTTTTTACAATATTTATCAGGGCCTTCTCACCTATCCCCCGGGAAAGACCGACCTGACTCCCGAGTTGGCCAAATCATACGATATCAGCGCCGACGGTAAGGAATACACCTTTAAGCTGAGAACGGGTCTTAAACCTGGATTATGCGGCAGGCAAAGGCTTTTCAACACCCCCAAATGGTCCAACGAGTTAGATGACGGTTGCGAAAGGCTGATTATAAATGAAACGCGGCAGTTGCCGCATAATTCCAGGGTAAGTGTTGTGCAAGCCCATTTGCTTTATCCAAAGTCATTTACCTCTCCGGACAAATCGAAAAATTTAACCGAATATTTTAAGAAGAAATTAATGAAATAAAATTGCCGAACCATCGCATTAAGTCTGACAACAGTCCCTGCGGGCCTGTTGCAGCTTATGCGTAGCGGTTCGGCTAACGGAGAATCAACTTATGAACATGAAGCGACTTGTTGCATTCTTTGTCTATGTGGCTCTTGTCACATCAATATCGGCTTGCGCTTCATTTGACCGTATGGTAACCAAGTTTGAGCCACTCAGGACGGAATCGGGTACTCAGATATTCAAATTCACTGCATTTGCTGATGCGGTTTATCCACTCGAATCTGAAAATGCAGAACGCACCCGAATTGAATGGCTTGAAAAGTGGTTGACCGACAACGGATACAGCACCAAAAAATATGAGGTTATTTCGCGCGTCCCGGTTCTGAGGAAAAAGGGGCTGCTTGGAGAAGTCTATGATATTTTTTATGAAGTCAGGGCAACCAAATAGGCCTAACAAGGCACAGAGAGGCAAAAGATAAGATATCGTGAAATATTCCTCACGGCAGCTGCCCTTTCCTCCCTTGAACCTTCAAAATTGCCCCTCATCTTCTTTCCCCCATTTTCTCTTTAGTGACCTGTCTCGGCTTGAACAGAACGATTGTCTTTTCTTCCTTCCTGCTTTTGGTGGATTCCCAGTAAGGCTTTCCATTATGGTAATATTTGATCCACCAGACGTTTCCTCGTTTTTAGATCATACCCATATTTTCACCTCCTACTTGGTCTGACATCTCTCCATCCATAGCCCTCACAAGCTGGACATTTCTTTGTTTCTACTCGTCCAGTAGCGTGGCAGGCTTTACACTCTTCCCAATCACCAGGCGCGAGCATACTTTCAAAAACACCCTTACACCTCTTGCCATTAAATCTTTGATGACAACGCTGGTTAAAATCTTCAGGCCTATGAGAGTAATTTCTACATCTGGTACACCGGGCGATGGGTGGATCTAATTTTGCCATTTTATCTCCTTTCTTTATGGCTGGACCCCCCGTAGGAGCCCGCCGGTATGGATTCGTTGTTGGACCAGGGGTTTGGCTTTGCCCCTGGCCCGGTTGGTGGTTAGATGATTATGTGTTTGGTTCTCCTTTCCGGTTAACCCTTCCAATGTTCACCTCATCAATAAAATTCCAGGCCGAGTAAAGGGCTTTTATACCCTCATCAAGTATGAGAGCCATACCGGAAAACATGTTCGGGGTGTCATCAGACACTAATACATCATCCGATTCTGCAAAAGCCTGAAGCGAGCTTCTAATCGCCGTTACTTTTTACATTGAGTTCACACAATCATATAGACCGGAATTATGCGGCAAATGCCGCGATCTCCTTTTTACAAGCCCTCCGGACTCCCTCTTAGCCTGAAAAGTAGGCCTTGAGTGGGGTCGAGAGGCTTGCAGCTTCTTGCCAAAAGGCGATTTCTGGCTACACTCATCGAAAATCGAATAAATTACCTCCTCTAAAACATAATAATCCAAAAGCTGTCTGGCGGTCAAAAAAATACCAGTGATCAGCTAAGGCCAAACACCGCTTGGTAGTAATGACGCAATGGGAATGCCGAAGCCACATGCACCCACCAACGCCGACCGTGATATGAAATGCGGGATGCCGCTTTGATGATCCGGCGTTTGCCCCATTCGACCCTTTTGACCAGGACACCGGGCCGCAGCTTGCCGCCCCGGGCGGCGCACACCTTATGGGCACGGACAATCTCCAGCGGGATGTCTGGTCGAGGATCGTTCACGGTTCGCGCACGATTCTGCGTGTAGCGATTCTGGCTGCCATCCTCTCCTCTATCTTCGGTAATCAGCATTGGCCTGATTTCCGGTTTTTCAGGCGGCATTCTCGACAGGATTCTATCGCTCATCATGGACTCGGTTTACTCTTTTCCCGGCCTCATCTTAGCCATTGCCTTTGCGGCCATGCTAGGGCCCGGTGTCATCAATATCACCCTGGCCGTGGCTGTGATTTACATTCCAACCTATTTTCGTCTGGTTCGAGGTCAGACGCTTTCGATCAAGGAAGAACTCTATGTGGAGGCGGCCAGGGCTATCGGCGCCTCCAGGTTTACCATTTTATGGAAATATATTTTCCCTAATGTCATTGCCACCACAGTGGTCGTGTTTTCATTAAACATTGCCGATGCCATCATGATCGAAGCCGCCCTGACCTACCTTGGGCTGGGGCTTCCCCCCTCGATTGTGGACTGGGGCATGGACCTGGCCATGGGAAAAAAGTTTCTCACTTCAGGCCAGTGGTGGCTCATTACCTTTCCGGGCATAATGATTTCCCTTCTGGCCCTGGGTTTCACCATGCTGGGGGAAGGTCTTTCCGAGATCCTGAATCCCAGGCTTCTGCAGCGGTAAAGACATGGAAACGATCCTTCAGATCGAAGACCTCACGGTTCACTTTCCCATCAATATCGGGACGGTGCGCGCTGTTGAAGGTGTGAGTTTGAATCTCGAGCAGGGAGAGGTCATGGGCCTGGTCGGGGAATCGGGATGCGGCAAATCAACCCTCGGCCTCTCAATCTTGAGGCTGCTCAGACCCCCGGGCGAAATCGTGCGCGGACGGATTATTTACCATGGCCAGGATATCGTGCGCATGAAGGCCAAGGAGATTCTTTCCCTGCGGGGAAACAGGATCGCCATGATCTTTCAGGACCCCTTGACCTCCCTCAATCCCCTCTTTCGCATTGACCGGCAGTTCGTAGAGACGATTCTTTCCCATGAAAAGAGACTGCACAAACAGGAGGCCTTTACCCGAGCGGAAGGCATGCTCGAAAAACTGGGCATCCCTTCGGAAAGACTCCTGGAATACCCTCATCAGATGTCAGGCGGCATGCGCCAGCGCGTTATGATCGGATTGGGATTGATCTTAAACCCTGACCTGCTCATCGCCGATGAACCGACCACATCCCTTGACGTCATTGTTGAAGCCCAGTTTCTGGACCTCTTGAACGATCTGCGCCAGGAGTACAACCTGACCATCCTCCTGATTACCCACAACCTCGGCATCGTGGCCCAGTTAGCCGACCGCATTACGGTCATGTATGGAGGCGCCATTGCTGAAGTCGGAATAGCCGAAGCCATCTTTGAAAACGCCCTGCACCCCTATACACAGGGCCTGCTGTCCTCGATCCCCAATATCAGGCTCGATCGGAGGAAACTGGTGACCATGACCGGAAGCCCTCCTGACCTGGTCAATGCGCCCGCGGGCTGCGTTTTTCACCCGCGCTGTCCCCGCGTCATGGAAGTGTGCCGCGCGGAAAAACCCTTGGCCTTTGAAAAAGACGGCCGTCTTGTCAGCTGCTGGTTATACGGGTGAAAAAAAAATGGAAGCCTTGCTGACCGTTTCCCATTTGAAAAAGCATTTTCCCCTGCAAAGAGGATTAATAGAAAATTTCCTGAGCAAGGAAAAACGGTTCGTCCGGGCCGTGGACGGCGTCTCTTTTTCCATTGAAAAGAGAGAGGTCCTCGGGCTGGTCGGTGAAAGCGGATGCGGCAAAACGACCACCGGCAGGCTCATCCTGAGGCTTCTGACACCAACATCAGGCGACGTTTCCTATAGAGGAAAGTCTCTGTTTTCCTATTCGAAGAATGAGATCGGAAAGATGCGGGAAAAGCTGCAGATTATTTTCCAGGACCCTTATGCCTCCTTAAGCCCCCGCATGACCATTGGCAAAGCCGTCGGGCACCCCCTGGGCATTCATAACTTTTACCGTAAAGCCGAAATAAAGGAAATCACCCTACAGATCATGGAAAAGGTCGGTTTAATCCCTTCGGTCTTTTTTTTCAAAAAGTATCCCCATCAGCTTTCTGGAGGACAGAGGCAGCGGGTCGTTATCGCCCGGGCCCTGGTAACCAATCCGGAATTCGTGGTCGCGGATGAGCCCATTGCCATGGCGGATGTTTCGGTGAGGGCCATGATTTTGGAATTGATGGCGCAGATGAAACAGGAGTTCGACCTGACCTACCTTTTTATCACGCATGACCTGGCGACATGCAAGTATATCTGTGATCGGGTGGCCATCATGTATCTGGGGAAAATCGTTGAAATAGGGCCTATAAAAGAGGTCTTTGAAAACCCGGCTCACCCTTACACCGCGACCCTCCTGGCCGCGGTGCCGGTGCCAGACCCGAAATACAGGCGAATTCATCCCATACCCAAAGGTGAAATCCCCAGCCCGATCAATCCTCCGCCTGGCTGTAATTTTCACCCCAGGTGCCATGAACCGAAATCAATATGCTTCAGTCAAGAACCCGATCTCGTGGAGGTGGAACCGGGACACTGGGCAGCCTGTTTCCTGCTTAAGTAACCCTCCGGTCACCCAGGCTCCTGGCGAAGAACAGAGTTAAGGCCTCATTTCTGACGCGAGGCAGCGGGATGGGCGGACGCCGCGCTGGTTGGGAATATCGGTTTCATATTAAGCGGCTTATCCGGATACTTGCCATGCACGCTTCCGCTATGACACCCGGGCCAGCATCTTACCCGGTAGTAACGCATGGGCTTTTCAGGCAGAGGGCCATCTTGAGGATACCAGACGCCTGGGGCAATCGGATAAAGATGAGCCGCATTCTTTTTTAAGGCCGCGGGCTCATCGCCAGCACGGGCCACAAGACCCGCGGCAACGACCAGGCATATTAAAGCGATCATAACGATGAAATGCTTCAACCTGTGACCTCCTTCCGATTAAAGGTCTTGATAATCCTCGTGGCCCTGCCAGTAAATGAGGCGGCCGCAGTTGGGACAGGACATCACCTGATCGTTCCGCTGCAGCTCATTGAATTGCTGCGGCGGGATCTGGAGGTGGCACTCCTGGCAGATGCCGTCAATGATGGGCACCACGGCACGGCCGTTGAACCCGGCGTAAACCCGCTCATACATGGCAAATACGTTCCTGGGGAGGTCCTTTATCAGGGTTTCCCGCTTGGTTCTGTTTTCTTCCAGTTCCTGCCGGGCGGAAGCGACCCATTCTTCCACTTTCTTTTTTCTTAAGGCCAGGGCCTTGCTCTGCTCCTTGAGCCAGACCTCGATCCTTTTATTTTCTTCCTCCAGCACCTCTAAAGATTCCATTAACTGTAAGACTTCATCCTCGGCCTCGGTTTTTTCCTTCTTTTGAAACTCGATTTCCTTGAGCAGGGCTTTGTATTCCTCATTGGTTTTCACCTCAAACTGCCGACTCTGGTACTTTTTTATCATAGCCTCGGTTTCGTCAATCCGGGTTTCCAGGTCCCGCCGTCTTTTTTTCTGCTCCTTCTCAAGCTCCAGGGAGTCTCTTACCTTCGCCTCGGCCTGCATAAGCTCGGCATCTAAGGCAACCAGCCTCTGCGGTCCTTCTGTTTCCGCAAGCCTCAGTCTTTCAAGGGTCGTGTCCAATTTCTGAAGCTTGACCAGATGAATCATGTTTGATTTCAAAATTTCACTCCTCAACCATGAACCAGGGGTCTTGCTCCCTGGCTATAATTTCAAATTCGACTTCCAGACCTTCCTCCCTGGCCTGCCGGGTTAATCTGTCCGCCAGGTCGGAAAGAATCGGCCTTTCCGTTGCAAAATGTCCGGCGTCAATCAAGGTCAGGCCCAGGGCTTCAGCCTCCCGGGCCTGATGATACCCGAAATCTCCACTGATGAGCACCTGAGCGCCCTGGGTCTTGGCCGGGGCCAGGTAATTCCCACCGCTTCCACCCACCACGGCCACGACCCGGATCAAGGCATCCGATCGTGCGGCCAGGCGGAGATTTTTAACTTCAAGCTTTTCTTTAATTAGTATTAACAAGTCATTAATATTTACTGAATTTTTTAAGTTTCCAATACAGCCTATACCAGCCGACCCAGGACAGGAGGCCAGAGGATAAAGGTCATAAGCCACCTCCTCGTAAGGATGGGCTTTAACCATGGCCGCCACAACCTGATCGAGATCCCGGTTCTCAACCAGAACCTCCAGCCGGGATTCGGAGACGCGCTCCGTCTGTCCGGCTTCTCCCAGGAAAGGACGGGCCTCCTCTGAAGGCCTGAACGTCCCCTCCCCGCGCGCAGAAAAGGAGCATCCGGTATAAGCTCCGATCCGTCCGGCCCCGGCCGCAAAGACCGCTTCCTGAACCTCTTTTTCGTATCCAAGCGGCACGAAAACGACGAGCTTGAAATGGTCCGGCGCCGCAGTCGGCGCCAGGGTCTTTACACCTTCAAGGCCCAGACGTCGAGCCAGGGCCCGGCTTACGCCGTCTGGAGCGGCGTCCAGGTTGGTGTGGGCCGAATAAATAGTTATCTTGAGCTTGAGAGCCAGGGCCGCGGCGGCAGATGACGGTTCGTCCAGATCAATCTTTTTCAAGGGATAAAAGATGAGGGGATGATGGGTCAGCAGGAGCTGGGCTCCGCAGTCGTGGGCAGCCTGAATGGTTTCCAGAGTCGGATCCAGCGCCAGGGCGACCTTACTCACCCGGGCGGCTCCCGAACCGACCATGAGGCCGACGTTATCCCAGGGTTCAGCCAGGTTTGCCGGGGCCAGGCTTTCTATCATGAACCATATTTTCCTGGCCTCGGGCAATGATCCTCCTAAAAACAAAAAGGGCGCACCCGGTTCGGATGCACCCCTTCTTGCGAGGTCTTTATGGATTTAATATATGGTAAGACTCGAACCATGGACTCGGTCTTTCTCTACCAATCTGGTGGGCCCACCAGGGCTCGAACCTGGGACCTACCGGTTATGAGCCGGTGGCTCTTCCAACTGAGCTATGGGCCCTCTGGATTTTAATCGGCTTTTAAAATATAGTACCCGCACTATAAAAAAATATCCTTGATTTATGGCGCTGTCAAGAATAAATCTCGATCAAGCTCGATCAAGCCTTAATACTTAATAAAGGTCTTCAGTTTCCTGGTGCGGGAAGGGTGCCTTAGCTTCCTGAGCGCCTTGGCTTCAATCTGTCGAATGCGCTCCCGCGTGACCTCAAAATCGCGGCCCACCTCTTCCAGGGTATGGTCGGCCTTCTCCCCGATCCCAAAACGCATCCTCAGGACTTTCTCTTCCCGCGGCGTCAGCGTGGACAGGACCCTGCGGGTCATATCCGAGAGGTTGAGGTTGATGACTGCTTCCGTGGGGGAAACAACCTTTTTGTCCTCGATAAAATCACCGAGATAGCTGTCCTCTTCTTCGCCGATCGGAGTTTCGAGGCTGATGGGCTCCTTGGCGATCTTGAGCACCTTGCGCACCTTTTCCAGGGGATAATCCATCTTTTCCGCAAGCTCTTCCGGGGTGGGTTCGCGGCCATACTCCTGCACCAGGTAGCGCGAAGTCCGCATGAGCTTGTTGATCGTTTCGATCATGTGAACCGGGATGCGAATAGTCCGGGCCTGGTCCGCGATGGCCCGGGTGATGGCCTGGCGGATCCACCAGGTGGCGTAAGTCGAAAACTTGTAACCGCGGTGATATTCAAACTTGTCCACCGCCTTCATGAGGCCGATGTTGCCTTCCTGGATCAGGTCTAAAAACTGGAGTCCGCGGTTGGTGTATTTCTTGGCAATACTGACGACCAGACGGAGGTTGGCCTCGATCAGTTCCCGCTTGGCGGCGCGCGATCTTATTTCGCCTTCCAGGATCTGCTTCAGGATTCGTCTCAGAGATTTGATGGGCAGCCGAATATGCTGCTCGATCTGCTGTATGTTCTGGCGCTGCGCCTTGATTGACTTTTCTTTATTCAGGATCTCCTCCGGGCTCATCTTCAGCTTTCTCGCGACCCTGGCCGCGGCCTGCTTGTCTTTCCTGATAGTGCGGCAGAGCGCTCTCAAATCGGGCAGGGTTCTGCCTGTCTGGTCGAGGATGCGTTCGATCGTCTCCTCACACCGCGCAATCTCTTCTTCCGCCTGCTTCAACTCCATGACAATTCGGTCAATTTGCTTTTTATCCAGCCTAAGTTCACGAACGATCTCAACGATACGGTCTTTGCTCTTTTTTGCTTTTTCCCGCCTTTTCTTGCGCTCGCGGGCAGAAGAAACGCTGTCGATTCCTTTGAGCAGGGTGCGCGTCTGCTCATACAAACTGCGAACCTCGTTGATCATTGACAGTATTTTTCCCTGGCGCTGTTCGATTTCCGCCAGGGTATCATCCTCGTCCGCGTCCTTGATGACTTCTTTGAGGCGAATCTTGCCGCAGGCAAGGTAGTCCCCCAGGTCGAGGATTTCCTGGATTCCGATCGCGGTCTCAAGAATGGCCTCAATGATCTTCTGCTCCCCTTCCTCGATCCGCTTGGCGATCACGACCTCGCCTTCCCGGGTCAGGAGCGAAACGGTGCCCATCTCACGGAGATACATCTTGACCGGATCTGTGACCTTGGTCTCAATTTCCGGTTCAGGAGGTATTTCCTGTTTTTCTTCTATCTTGCGGCTAGTCTTCATCGCCTTCGCATCCTCGACGATCTGGATGTCCATCTCGTCGAAGATCATCATCATGTTATCAATCTGTTCGGGGGAGACCAGATCGGGCAGCAAGGCGCTGTTGAGTTCGCCGTAGGTTAAAAAGCCTTTTTCTTTACCGTCTGCAATCAAACGCTTCAGGCTTTCGGCTTGATCTTCTTTGGCCATATGCCTAAAACCTCCTGTTTTTCTTTATCAGAGGGTTTTTAATTTTAAAAGTTGATTTTTTTCGCTCAAAAGGCGCTCAAGACCGGCCAGGTCCTGCCTCTCCTGAGCGTCTTTTATCTGACGCGACAGTTCCTCCTCCCGCCGCCTCAGGTCTCGGGACTTGAACTCCTTGATATAATCCATGACGGCCAGCGAGAGGTCATCTCCTTCGAGGCCGTCTTCACTCAAGGCCAGGCTGGAGAGCAGGTCAGCCAGTTCGGGCCTCATGGTTTCAAACAGCTTGGCCAGGTTCACCTCGCCGCTTTGGTCAAACTGACGGGACATAGCCTCAAAAACCTCCTGCGCGTAGCCGGCAGAAAAAAGAGGCTCGAGATCGGCCGCAAAGATGGTCTGCCAGGTTTCAGGATGCAGCAGGATCAGCCGCAAAAGCTCTGTTTCGAGGTCCATGGCCATCTTATCCACCAGGCCCTTACTCGGGTCAGAGGCCGTGTCCCGGCGGCGCCGCCGGGCCAGTTGAAGCGCCTCCTCGGAGATACCGAGCCGCTGAGCCAGGGCGCCCCGGAGCAGGTTCTGGCGAGTCTGGCTCCTGACTTCAGCCACGACTTCCATGACCGCTTGAGCCGCCTGGGACTTTCCGGCCAGGGTCCCGGGGTAGCGGGCCAGGGTCTGGTCCAGGAAGAAGTCGAGCAGGGCCACGGCTTCTCCCAGGCTCTTTAAAAACGTCTCCCGGCCTTGGGCGCGGATGAAGGTATCGGGATCATGGCCTTCCGGGAGCACCATGACCCGGCCTTCGAGGTCCGCGGACATAAAAAGAGGCAGGGCGCGCGCCGCTGCGGCCCGGCCGGCCTCGTCCGAATCATAGACGATGACGGCTTCATCCACATAGCCTTTGAGCAGCCGGAGATGGGCCGGTGTGAGGGCCGTGCCCAGGGTCGCCACCACGTTGCTGACGCCATAAGAAACCAGGGCCAGCAGGTCGAAGTAGCCTTCGACGATGATGACCGTCTTCTGATCTCTCAGGCCGGGACGGGCCTGATTCATCCCATACAGCAGGCGGCCTTTCTGGTAGATGGGCGTCTCCGGCGAGTTCAGGTACTTGGGCTGTTCCGCCGCTTCTTCCAGGAGGCGGCCGCCGAAGGCCACCGTCTGGCCCGACTGATCGAAGATGGGGCAGATGATCCGCGCCCGGAAACGGTCGTAGAAACCGTGTCCGTCAGCGCGCGGCTTGACCAGCCCGGCGGCCTCCATAACCTGAGGCGCGATCTTTTTTGAATCAAGATAGAGCCGCAGGCTGTCCCAACCCTCGGGCGCCCAGCCGAGATGGAATTTCCGAACCAGGTCGCGGCTCAGGCCGCGGTTCGCCAGATAGGCTCGCGCCTTCTGGCCAGCCTGGCTGTCTAGTTCGTCTTCAAAGAACTGCTGGGCCAGGTCCACGGCGTGAAAGAGATCGCTCTTGGCCGGGCCGGTCCCTCTGGGGCCTGTTTCTGCCAGGCGCGGCAGGTCAATCCCGTAGCGATCCGCGAGTTCGGTCACCGCTTCGGGAAAGGAGACGCCTTTCTGGAGCATCAGGAAGCGAAAGACGTTTCCGCCGACTCCGCAGCCAAAGCAATGAAAAAACTGCCGATCCGGATTGACGTGAAACGACGGCGTCTTTTCCGCATGGAACGGGCACAGCCCCCGGTAGAGGCGGCCGGCGCGCTTCAGATTGACGTAACTCGAAACGACCTCCACGATATTAGCCGCATTCCGCACTTCGTCAATCTTATGTTCCGGGATAAAACCTGCCATAGCCGTCAGTCTAAAAGTTCGATAATCGTCACACCTTCGCCGCCGAACTGGAGGCTGCCAGGGTGAAAGTCCTTAACCCGGCGGTCGTTTTTGATAAAATTTCGGATCGCCTCTCTGAGCCGGCCTGAACCCTTGCCATGAATTATGGAAAAATGCTTAAGCCCGCTCAGCTGGGCCTGGTCAATCAATTTGTCTACCGCGGGAATGGCTTCATCAGTGGTCAGTCCGATGAGATTGAGTTCCTGGGGCGGCGTGGTAAAGCCGCGCTTCTGCCTCCGGAGTTCTTTGATCCGGCCCCTGAACGGTCTGCCTTCAGCCCGGGCCAGGTCATTCAAGCCGGTCTTGACCTTTATCCCGTCCACCTCGACTTCGGCCCGTTTCAAATCAGGCCACAGGCTCGCGATGCGGCCTTCAACCCCGAGACTCAAGATCAAAACCCGGTCTTCAATGCACAGGTCGGGTAAAGCCTGCCTCTCGCGGCGCGGCTGCGGAAGCGACTGGCGCAGCCTTTCCCGGGACTCATAAAACGCCTTAATCTCCGGCCCGCTGACACGGTCCCGCGCCCGGAGCGAGTTCATAATTTGCTTGAAATCGGCCTCAGCCTGCCGCATGGCCGCCTCTCCCTCGGCGCGAATTGTCTCTAAAGCCTCTTTTCGGGCCGCGGCCAGTTTTTCTTCAGTCAATTTCACACTCGCCAGGGCGGCGCTCAGTTCCTGCTGGATGTATTCTTCCTCCTGACGCGCCTGGGCCATGGCGGCGCGCTCTTCCTCCATCTCCCTGATAAGGGCCTGCGTTTTTTTCTGACCTTCATCGAGGTAGGATTCGGCCCGGGCCACCAGCGATGGTTCAAGCCCCAGGCTCAAGGCCATGTTGAGTCCGCCGGAAAATCCCAGGGTCCCGTACTGGAGTTTGAATACGGGCTGACCTGACCGGTCCGTTCTCACCGAGGCGTTCATAACCCCATCGGTATGGTGAGCGTAAGTCTTGATCAGGTGGTAGTGGGTCGCGATCATGACCCAGGAGCCTCGATCTTTGAATCCATCAAGGAGCGCCAGGGCCAAGGCAGCGCCCTCGGCCGGATCGGTGCCTGTGCCCAATTCATCGAGCAGCACCAGGGAACGGTCCACGGCCTGGTTCAAGATCCAGCCCAGACGCCGCACGTGGCCGGAAAACGTGGACAGGTCTAACTGCAGGTCCTGCTCGTCCCCGATGTCGGCCAGAATGCGGTCGAAAAAAGGGAGCGAACTTCCTTCAGCCACAGGCAGGTGCAGTCCCGCCTGGGCCATGAGGCACAGCAGACCGGCCGTTTTCAAGGCAGCCGTCTTACCGCCGGCGTTAACCCCGGAAATGACCAGCATCCTGTTTTCCGGGTCCAGCTTCAAGTCCACGGGCACCACCTTTTGGGACAACTCCCCTTCCCGGGACAAAAGCAGGGGGTGACGCGCCTGTCTGAGGTCAAGGCCGCGGTCCTGAAGGAGCAGAGGCGCCCGGGCCTGATAGCGACAGCTCAATGCAGCCCTGGCAAAGATTGAATCCACTTTTGCCAGAAGCGGAACCATGGGCCCAATACGGTCCGCCTCGGCCGCAACCATGGCGCTCAAACGGGCCAGAATCCGCTGAACCTCTCTTTTTTCTTCAGCCCGAAGAAGATTGAGACGGTTGTTATCCTCCACCACCTCCAGCGGCTCAATAAAAGAAGTCGCTCCGCTGGCCGATAAATCATGAACCAGTCCGGGCACCACGTTCAATGAGGAAGACCGAACCGGGATGACGTATCGTTCGTTCCGCTGGGTAATGATCTCATCGCGCAGGGCGTGCTTCAGACCCTGGGAACGCATGACAGTCTTGAGGTGAGTCTGGATGTCTCCGCGCAGGCCGGTGTTTTCCCGGCGGATTTGAGCCAGTTTGGCGCTGGCCGTGTCAAGGACCTCCCCGTGAGGGCCGAGGGAGCGATCCAGTGACGCCTCAAGCTCACTCAAAAGCGGGACCAGGCTTACCATGTCAAAGAGCAGCGGGGCGCGTTCCTTCCGATCTGCAACAAAACGCCTCGTCAGGCGACCGGTTCTTATGACTCGTCCGACCAGAAGCAAGTCGTCAGGAGAAAGCGAAGCGCCTTCAACGGATAACCGGGCCAAAACAGGACCGACCTCTGCCAGGTCACTCAAAGGAGGCGGGCCATCCAGTTCGATCATCTCCCGGGCTTCATCAATCAGGGACCAGACATGCTGAGCTTCCTGGGCCGAGAGATCAGGTTTCAAGGCCTGGCAGCAAGTTGAGCCGGGTTCGGATGACGCTTCCGCGGCTAGAAGATCCAGGAGGCGGTCGAATTCAAGGACGGCGAGGGTATGTTTTTCCATCACCACAAAACAATAAAAATGCCAACCCGCCCCTTTCTTCGTCTGCGTGAAAAAAGGCGCTGCTGGCCCTAGCGGCCTCCCGGTTAACCGGATGGTTCATGTAGAGGCCTTGACCCGAGGGTCATAAATTGAACTCCTGCCTCTGCCTTTTGAACACAAAAGGCTGCGGCCGAAAATTTTCACCAACAATGTCCGATCAAAAATATAGCTAATAAATGCTCAATTTACGCCTAACGTCAATATTTAAATATACCAAAATTCCTAATTCTGTCAATAGGTTTCATGAAAAAAGACTTAAATCCCCTCAATTTTTTATCTTAAAAGGCCGGACCTGAGCATGAGCCATTTTCAGCGCCTCTCCGGGCCGGAAACCAGGGCGAGCGCTTGGGCAAAGTCCAGGCTGCCTTCATAAAGGGCCTTGCCCGTGATGATTCCGATAACGTTATCGGCTTCGAGAGGCAGGAGTTGTTTAATATCTTCGAGGTCCTTGACCCCGCCGGAGGCGATGACCGGGATGCTGACCGCGCGGGCCAGCTCCCTGGTTCGCTCCAGGTTTGGACCAGTGCGCATCCCGTCCCTGTCAATATCAGTATAAATCAG
>JAFDHD010000053.1 GCA_019308995.1 Deltaproteobacteria bacterium
ATTATTTAACTTAAATAAGTTAAATTCATTTCGACCATTCGAAATGAAACGATTGACAATTGCTATTTGACGCTTATCCTGAACTGAATTACCTCATTCCCGGACAGGCACTAGCTAACTCCTTATTGAAATAAAAATATTTTCATTTATTTTCCTGCTTTTCTGTTGTTTCCCGCCTTCTGATCAGGTTTCTCAATCAGCCCGGCCTGCTGGAGGAGGTAGGCCTGGGTGAACGCTTCCAGGTCACCGTCAAGCACGGCGTCAACATTGCCTATTTCGACCGAGGTGCGGTGATCCTTGATCAGGCGGTAGGGGTGGAGGATGTATGACCTGATCTGACTCCCCCAGGCGATCTCCTTCATCTCCTGATGTTTCTCCGCCAGTTCCTTGGCCTTTTTTTCTTCTTCAAGCTCATAGAGCCTGGCTTTAAGAATCTTCATGGCCAGCTCCCGGTTGCGGTGCTGGGACTTCTCATCCTGACACTGCACCACTATCCCGCTAGGCAGGTGCGTGATACGCACGGCTGAACTGGTCTTGTTTACATGCTGCCCACCAGCGCCGCTGGCCCGGAAGGTATCAACGCGCAGGTCTTTTTCGTTGAGGTCAATCACGATACTCTCATCAACCTCCGGCGTCACATAGACACTGGCAAACGAGGTGTGTCTGCGGCTGCTGGCGTCAAAAGGCGAGATACGAACCAGGCGGTGAATACCGATCTCGGATCGGAGAAGACCGTAGGCATACTTTCCGCTCACCGTAAAGGTCACGTTCTTGATCCCGGCCTCGTCTCCTTCCATGGAGTCCACGATCCTGGCCTTGAAGCCCTGGCGATCAACCCAGCGCAAATACATGCGCAGCAGCATCTCAACCCAGTCCTGAGCCTCTGTGCCTCCGGCGCCGGCATTGATGTCAACGATGGCGCTGTTCAGATCGTGGGGACCGGAAAGTATCCGCTCGATCTCGAACTTGTTCAAAGCCTCGTCCAGATCCGCGGTCTTTTTAAGAACCTCCTTGCCCGTCTGTTCGTCATTCTCCTCGAGAGCCAGATCGAGCAGGACTTCGGCCTCTTCCAACTCGCTCTCCAGGGAAATCAGGACTTCGGAGCGGGCGGCCAGCAAGTTCCGCTCTCGGGTCACCTCCCGCGCCGTCCCCGGGTCATCCCAGAACCCGGGCTTGCTCATCATCTGATCCAAAGCAGCCAGACGCTCATTTAAGCTGGACAGGTCAAAGATGACCTCGCAAGACAAAATAGCGTTCCTGAACTTCCTTAAACCTCGTTTTCAGATCCGCAAGCATCTCTCCTTCTCCTTATGATTCCAGCCGCAATGACGATAATGGCCACCACCAGGCAGACCTGAGGAATGAGATCGCCAATGGCCGTATAAACAGTTTTTTCACTCAAGCGCGGGACCAAGCCCGAAACTACACCTTGCTCAAAAGAGCCCAGCCTGGCCTTAATCTCACCTGTGGGCCAGATAATGGCGCTTATGCCGGTATTGGCCGCCCGGATCATGGGGCGACGGTTCTCCACGGCCCGCAAGGCAGACTGGTGCAGAAGCTGATGCGGAGCCGAAGTACGGCCAAACCAGGCGTCATTGGTCGGGTTAACCAGGAAATCGGCCCCTTTCACAACCTGGTCTCTGACCAGGCCTGAAAAAAGAGACTCGTAGCAGATTAAAACACCGATCCGTTCTTCTCCAAACTCAATCAAGCGACTTTTTTCTCCACCGAAGTAATCTCCGACAGCTTGAGTAATCTTGCCCAAAAATGGAAAGAATCGCTTCAAAGGCACAAACTCACCGTAAGGAACCAGGCGCACCTTGTCATAGTAACCCTTAACTTCGCCGTGCCGGTCAACCAGATAGACCCGATTGTAGTACTTCTCGTCATCTCCGTATTCTTCATAAGCTGGCGAACCAAAAAGTAATGGCTTCCCGACCCGCTTAACCAGAGCCTTTAGCCAGGTCGTTCCCCCCTGCTCCTTCAGAAAGAAAAACGGCGTCGCGGCCTCGGGCCAGATGATTAACCAGGGGTTTTCCTCGGCCGCGCGCAGGGTGAGGTCCTGGTAAGTCTTCAAGATACTGACCCGATAGACCGGGTCCCATTTATGCAACTGGTCAATATTTCCCTGGGCTATGGCCACCTTATGGCTTGGAGCCGCTGCGATCAAATCCTTGACCACAGCCAGTCGAAAATGGCCGTAACCCCATAGTCCGCACAAGGCGATTAAAATAACGGCCCCCCGGATCAGAACGGCTTTTAAATCTCCTGCCTGCCACCGAAGGACCAAGGCAAAAAGGCTCAAGTTGACCGCAACGACAATGAAAGTCAACCCGCCCGTACCAACTATATCGGAAAACTGTACCAAAGACAAGGAGGCCATCAATGCCGCTCCTAAGGGTTCCCAGGGAAGACCGCTTAGAAATATCCCTTTCAGGTATTCCAGGCCGGTATAAATGACCGCACCCGCCAGCACCCATGACAAGCCGCCAGGGGCCGCTTTAAGACCTTTTTCACACAGCGAGAGGCCCAGCATAAAAAGAGCTGGATAAAGAGAGATATAACCCACGAGCAGAAAAAAAACAGGCAGCGCCACCACTAGATGTAAGCCGCCGTAAAAGGTCAGAACTTTAACCAGCCAGTAAAGCAGGGTCCCGGCGTGGACCAGACCGGTCAGATAGCCGAAACCGAAGGCAGACTTGAGCTCTCGGCCCTGGCAGGCAAAAAGCAAAGGTATCAGCCCCACAAAAATCAAGGGCCAAAGGCTGGGTCGCGGGAAAGCAAGGGAAAGCAAAACTCCAGAGGAGATGGCCAGAAAATAAAACACCAGATCGTGCGATCGGCCCCGCGCTGAACCGAGCGCGCGGCTGAAGGTTGAAAGGCCTGGCATTGATCAGGAATTCCCGGAATTTAATATATCGGTATGATCAAGGCACTTGATCTCGACCTGACTGATTTTGCGTTCATCGCCCGAACGGATGGTCATAAGCAGATCTTGGAACTCGATCTGCTCCTTCACTTCAGGGACCTTGCCCAACAAATCAATAATAAACCCGCCCACGGAGTCATAGTTTCCTTCTGGAAGTTCGATGTTCAGAAACTCTGATAGCTCCTCGAGGTGGAGACGGGCGTCAACAAGGACGGTATCATTGCTGAGGCGAATAATCCTTTGATCCTCAGTGTCATACTCATCTTGAATTTCACCAACGATTTCCTCAATGATGTCTTCAAGAGTGATAAGACCGGCGGTGCCTCCATATTCATCCAGAACAACAGCCATGTGGGTCTTTCGGGTTCGAAATTCTGCCAGGAGTTCTCCTATTTTTTTAACCTCAGGGATAAAGTAAGGCTGCCGCAGGAGGTTCTTGGACAAAGCCTCATCCGGTGGAGACCCCCAGCGGTCCAGAAGGTTCTTAACATGAAGAATACCCACAATATGGTCAATATCCTTTTGATAAACTGGCAGGCGGGAGTGTCCGTGCTGGCGAGATAACTGGATGACTTCGCTTAGAGTGGCGTCTTGAGAAGCTGCTACCACATCGGTGCGAGGGATCATGATCTCCCTGACTATGGTGTCACCGAAATCAAAGATACTCTGGATCATCTCGCCTTCCTTTGAGGTGATCACACCTTTTTCAGCGCCTTCGTCAATGAGCTCCTGAACGTCCTCCTCAAATTTAGTAGCGGCGCGATTCGGATCACGACGCCCAAAAAGGGTTTTAATCTTAGCGATTAATCGGTGTGATGGGCCTTCGTCCAATCGAAATCAACCTCCTTTCAGCCGGTATCAGCGGCGCTAGAGTAATAATTAGGTCGTGGTTTGTATGACCACGGTCTGCTCCAAAGAGACACCATAACGCCGGATTTTTTCCTCGAGTTCTGCTGGTTTTAACCCGAGAATCTCAGCGGCCTGTTCCGTTTGCCCGTCAGTCTTGGCCAGAGCTTTACGAATCAGGTCCTTTTCCACCTCAATCACCGAGTCAGGAGACCTCTCTCCGACTCCGGCTTTAAAGGCCTGGGCGGCCAGCCGCAGCTCCAGAGGAAGATCTTCAACCATAATCCGGTTTCCCTGATGAAACATCGTGACGCGCTCGATCACGTTTTTCAATTCACCCGCGTTTCCAGGCCAGTAGTAAGCTCGCAGACAATCAGCCGCTGCCGGGTCCATCTCTGGAGACGGGTGCCCCTCGGTTCTGGCCACCTCGGCCAGAAAATGTTTGGCCAGAAGGATCACGTCTTCACCCAGCTCCCTTAAAGGGTAGGTCGCCAGTATGACTTCAGAGATCCGATCATAAAGGTCTGCCCGGAATTGATTTTTTTCAACCAGGGTTTTCAGGTCTGCGGTGCTGGAGGTGATGGCCCTGAAGTTGATCGGCCGCGGCCGTGTGGAACCGACACGATAAACAATGCCTTCCTCAATGGTCCGAAGCAAATAGGCCTGATCTGATAATGGCAAGTGATTGATATTGTGAAGAAAGACAGTACCACCCTCAGCCTCTTCCAGAAGCCCCGGCCAGTCATCTTCACCAGCCGTCCCGGCCTCCTGACCGAATAACTCACGGCTAATACTGTTCGGCGGAATCGAGGCGCAGTTGATGTAGACAAATGGATATTTTTTACGGGGGCTTAAGGAATGAATCAGCTTGGCCAGGACTTCCTTGCCTGTACCTGCCTCACCCTCGACCAGGATTCTGTCATCCGTCTGCGCCACCTGAGCCGTCATGGCCCGCAACGCCTTGACCTGCTCGTGTTCACCAATGAGATGGATTCGCTCGCTAGCAGCCTCTTCCTCCTGAGCCGCTCGACGATTCAAGTCACGAATAAGCATTGCATTGACGATAGCCGGGCTGGCCAGGGCAGCCAGAGCGGTTAAAAAATTGAGGTCCTTTTCAGAATATTCACGGGTCTGACTTTCAATGTAAATCAGCCCCGGCGGCCCTTCCTTGATCTTAAGGGGAACAGTCAGGGACCGCAGAGGCTTATCATGCAGGATGCGGTTTCCGCCCCTGAAATCCAGTTCAGTCACCACGGTGGGCCAGATGACAGATTTACCCTTTTTAAGGACTCGATTGACCAGGGGCTGTGGCAGGACTATTTGTTGATCCTGGGGCTGAATTACCAGAGCGGTCAAATGATTCCAGTCCGCGCCTTCAGGCCAAAGCACGGCCACTCGATTGGCCTCGAAAAGCTTATCCAGGACATAAACAAGCTGCCTGACGACCCCAAACATCTTGGTGGTCTTGGCCAGGGCCGCGGCCACCTTGAATAAAGCGGCCATGGCTTTTCGATCCAATAAAGCCAGATTGGGTTCCCCGGTTCCTTCGATGAGACCTTCTGGATTCTCGTCAACCTCACCCACGAGGAACACCACGCCTCTTTTACCGACCGCCACATCCAGATCAGGGTCGAAAAGAAAGAGCTCGTCCCCGAGCCTGATTTCATCGTTTCTTTTAAGGAGCGTGGATTCTTGAATCCGAACCCCGTTGTGGAAGGTCCCGTTTGAGCTGTTTAAATCCTTGAGGCGGTATCCGTCCCCGCCTTTTTCAATCTCAGAATGAAACCGTGAGACGGCGCGACCAAAGATGATAAGGTCACATTCAGGTGATCGGCCCAGGACGGCCCGCTCCTTAATCTCAAAACGGAAACCCAGTCTATCTTCACGAGAAGCGAAAAGAAAAGGCATACGTTAAATCAGAGGCAATAATAAAGATGTGATGAAAAATATTTTTAACTCCAGGGATACGATCCATTCCCCTATTATGTTAATTTGCCATAAAAGTTAACTTCTGTCAATAACATTACTTATAACTGTAACTTGCCAGGATTAACGCTGGCGGCGATCATGACTTCAAATCAACTAATGCGGCTAAAAATCAGTGGCACTTTTAGGACAAGATCATCGTGAGGGTTAAACAAGGCTGTTATTGGTTCGCCTTCAGTCAAAGACAAGGCCGCCGGTATTATACGGCCGTCAAAAAAATATTGCCCTTGACTGAATCGGGCTGAATATGGTAGCGACAACTAGCCGACTCGCAGGCTTAAAGGGATAAAAATGGCTGTAATCGCCCCGTTAAAGGGCATTGTTTACAATACTTCAACAGCAGGCAATCTCAGGGACCTGGTTGGGCCTCCTTACGATGTTGTAACCCCGAAGGAGCAAACCGCCTTTCACCAGGCGCATAAAAATAATGTGATGCACCTTATCCTTGGGGCTGGTCATCCTGATGACCAGAGCCCGTATGACTGGCACCAGCGCGCCGCCGCGACATTTAATCAGTGGCTCAAAGACGAAATCCTCATCCGGCAGGAACAGCCGGCTATTTATTATAAGGAATTAGATTTCACTGACCCGATGACCGGGCAGCGAAAGACGCGCCACGGGTTCGTAACCCTGCTCAAGCTAGAGGATTTCAATGAAAAGGCCAGGGTGCGGCCACATGAACGCACTTTTTCCTCCACCAAGGCCGAACGACTTGATCTCATGCTGAATGTGAATGCTAATTTAAGTCAAATCTTTGCGGTCTATTCGGATGAAGAGCGTGAGTCACCCCGGATATTTAAATCACAAATCGAGCGGGAGCCTGTGTTCGATTTCATGGACCCTGAGGGCCGCGGGCACCGGGTGTGGCCCATCACCGACCTGTCCGTCATTCAGACCTTGAGCAAATTCATGCTGGATAAAACCGTCTACATCGCAGACGGGCACCACCGATACGAAACCGCTCTTAACTACCGACGCATTAAAGCGGAGAGGGGAGTCAAATTCAGCCCACAGTCATCGCTTAACTACACCATGGTATATTTGTGCGCTATTTCCGACCCCGGACTGGCCATTCTCCCGGCTCACAGATTGATCAGCAACACCCTGAGTCTCTCCAAAAAAGAACTGGAAACTTCTCTGGAGCGTTTTTTTCACGTCCAAACCTTCTCTTATTCCCGGGTCGAAGAGCGTGCGACCCGGAGGGCCTTTTTACGCCAGCTTCAGAGGGAAGACCGTACCGGGAACGCCTTAGGCCTTTTCACTCATCTGGCTAAAACCTACTATCTTCTGAAACTCCGAAACGCGATCGCTAAAGAGACCTCTCTTGACGCATGGGCGCCGCCTCTAAGGAAGCTGGACACGGTGGTACTCACCGCCCTGGTACTCCAGGAAATTATAGGGCTTACAGAAAAAGGCCTTGATGATCCAAAGCGCATCACCTACACCAGCCGGGCCGGTGATGCCATCCGGCAAGTAAATGAAGGACAGGTCGAGATGGCCTGTATCCTCAACCCAACCCGCATCGAACATGTGCAGGCCGTGGCCGAGGCCGGTCTGATCATGCCTAGTAAATCAACTTACTTCTTCCCCAAGGTCATTACCGGCCTGATCTTCAACCTTCTCGATCCCTCTGAGGAGATCGAGGCGGCGCTTTAGGATCTTGAGCGGGTGCTGTCAGAGAATCAAAACTCCTCCGATCTGACTGCCGATACGATATACAAGGGAGCCTTAACCATCCTCCAGCCGCGGTCCGGCTACCGTTTTGCCTTTGACGCTCTTCTCCTGGCTGACTTCACACGGGTGAAGCCGGGGCAGCTGGCGGTGGACCTCGGTTCAGGGGTGGGGGTCGTGGCCCTGATCCTGGCCCGGCGGATGGCCCGCGGCCGGGTCCTGGCCGTTGAAATCCAGCCCCGACTGGCCGAGTGCGCCAGGTTGAATGTCAGGGCCAACCGCCTGGAGGCATTGGTCGAGGTCCTGGAACTGGACTGGTCGAAACTCACACCAGAACGAATTGGCGGGCCGGCCGCACACGTCATATGTAACCCCCCTTACCGGCGTCTTGGAACGGGCCGCATCAGTCCGGGCCAGGAGGAAGCCGCGGCGCGGCACGAATTGATAGGCAGTTTAGCCACTGCCGCCCGAGCAGCGGTCAGGCTGCTGGCGCCTGGCGGCCTTTTCACGGTCATTTACCCCGCCGCCAGGCTGGCGAGTCTTGCGGTTGAATTGCGTCAAATCGGCCTGGAGCCCAAACGACTGCGCCTGGTTTACAGCCGTCCCGGTGATAAGGCCCGCTTGGCCCTTATTGAAGCTCGTCTGGACGGAGGCGAGGAGATAGAGGTCTGCCCTCCATTGTATGTTTATCTGAAAGGAGATAAATATTCTGCCGAGATGGAAGCTATTCTTTCCGGGGAGGGGGTGTCAGGTCGGCGGATTTGATGATGCAGGCTCGACCCTGAAAATGATTTCCTGAACAAGCGGCGCTCCGACCGCCTTGTTTATCTTTTCGATAAATTCAGCCTTAGAGTAAGCCAGCCGGTCAATCCAGACCGAACTCTCCACGAAAACGGTCAGGCGTCCGCCCTGGATGGATTCGGGCCGGCAGCGAGCGGCAACGAATGACCCCACCGCCTCAGGCCAAACTTCAAACACCTTGCTCAATTCTCGGGCCAAACCCAGGAATCCGTGTTCCAGGGAAGAAGAAATGATCTGCCCGACCGGAGTCAGGTCGTCAGGCGAACGCCAAGGCATAAAAATAAAATAATCCTGTCTTTAGCTTCAGTCAGCCCCATGCCTGTTTTCTGGAATCAACCCGCTTTCAGCTAGCCTGAGGCCGGCCGGTTGAGCCCCAGACATTTATCTGCAAACTCACACCACTGGGCACAGCCCTGGCTGAGTTTCGGGTTGGGGAAAACATGCCCACACCCTGGACAGCGCCTCTGGGCATCGTCCTTCCAGAATTCTACCTGAGTATGACAATTCGGGCAAGTAATTTCAAAAATGTCGCCCGGCTTCCAGAACATCATATTCTGCCCGGGGCATTGTGTTTGAGACATCTTAACCTTCCTTTCATCCTGCTGGGATAAACTAAATCCTTCATGAAAAACGTTTGTATTACAGTTAGCTAGACCGCCAGCCTTTGTTCGTTCTCCCTGATCTCTTCCCCGCTAAAATCAAGCTTCACCGAATCCAGAGGAATGGATTTTCCGCTCCTGTTAAGGGCGCGCTGAACCAGATTGACCAGCCCTGAGCAGCAGGGGACCGTCATGTAAAGGATGGTAATCGCCTCCAGATTATTACTCCGAAAAATTTCCGCAAGCTTTTCTTCGTAAAAGGCCGCATCATCCAGCTTCGGACAGGCAATGATCAGGGTCCGGTCCTTGAGAAAGCTCTGGTGCAGGTTGGTCAGGGTAAAACCGGCGCAATCCGCGGCAATGAGAAGTTTAGCCCCTTCAAAATACGGCGCTTTGGTTGGAACCAGATGAAGCTGAATGGGCCAGTTGCCAAGGGCAGAGGCTGGAGCCGAACCGCTTGCCTGGTCTGCCGGAGCGAAATTCAGCTCGCGAGACATACTGCCAGGACAGCCGCAGGCAAGTTCTTCAGGATGAGACGCCATCTGTTCGGCCTTCTTTTGATCAAGATGAACCTCAACGGCTTTTTCATCAAACTCCCCGGCCTCTCTTTCAATAAGCTCGAGAGCGCCTTCGGGGCAGTTTAAACAGGCCCCCAACCCGTCACAATAGATATCGCTGACCAATTTAGCCTTGCCATCCACAATTTCCAGCGCACCCTCGGCACAGCTAATAACGCAGTCGCCACAGCCGGTACATTTCTCCTCGTTTATATGTATAATCTTTCTGACACTCATCGCCCCTTACCTCCTATCTCAGTTTTGAGTACATCATATCCGCAGAAGCGTTTAAAAACCTTGACTCAAATCAATTTTGCTCATTTTTTTTAAAGAAAAATTTTCTGGGTTCAAAGTCCTGGAAAGGACGAGGGCCTGTTGGCCCCCTTCAATATAAAACTTATTGTTTTTTAATGATAATTTCCATCAAGTCAGGCCCACCATCGTTTTATTCCGTCTTGAAGCGTCTTTCCGGAATATAAGCACTCAAACCAGGCAGGGCGAAAAAAGCAAAAAGAAAAAAACAATCAGGTGGATTAGTTAGGAAAATATAAAATCATGGGGGACATTTAAAGCTTGCCCTAGAAGGTATCCTGTGATAATTAATTTCGGTTAAATCACGTACGCTCCGGCTAGGCATGCGGTGCCCGGTGGTCGGGTTGAGTGTCGGTTACGGCCGGGGCGGAGAAATAACCGTAAAGGGAGCAATTTATTATGTCGCAAGTAACGATGAAGCAGCTTTTGGAGGCCGGGGTTCATTTCGGCCACCAAACCCGGCGTTGGAACCCGAAGATGAAACCTTATATCTTCGGGGCTCGAAACGGCATCTACATCATTGACCTTCAGAAAACGGTTCAGCTCTTTAAAACGGCCTACCACTTCGTCGTCGAAACCGTAAGCACCGGCCATTCCGTCCTTTTCGTGGGCACAAAAAAACAGGCGGCTGATTCGATTTATGAGGAAGCTATCCGGGCGGAGATGTACTATGTCAACCACCGATGGCTGGGTGGGATGCTGACTAATTTCCAGACGATCAAGAAAAGTATTGATCGGCTTAAGCATTTGGAAACGATGAAAGAAGACGGCTCTATAAATAACTTTCCCAAGAAAGAGATCCTCTCCATGGAGCGGATGATGGAGAAATTGAGAAGGAATCTGGGCGGCATTAAGGATATGGGGCAGCTGCCTGGAGCGCTTTTTGTCATTGATCCGCGACGGGAGAAGATCGCCGTTTCTGAAGCGCGGAGGCTGCAAATCCCGGTCGTGGCCGTGGTGGATTCTAATTGTGATCCAGATGAAATTGATTACGTGATCCCCGGTAATGATGACGCCATCAGGGCCATCCGACTGATGACCTCCCGGATTGCCGACGCCTGTGTTGAGGGTCGAGAGCGCTTCAATGAAAGAATGGCGGCCGAGGAGGAAGTCGAGGCTGAAGCTGAGGAGGGGGTCATGGAAGAGGCCGCGCCTGGACAGGCTTATGTTTCGGGACAGCCCAGAAGCAAGAGGGATATGGAGCCCGCCGTGCCTGAAGTAATCGTCGTGCACCAGAGTGAGGAAGAGAACCAGGAGTCAGAATAGACCATCATACGGCCCGAGACGCCGTCGGGTCTTTATATAAGAACTAAGGAGTCAATTGTGGAAATCACAGCAAGTATGGTCAAGGAACTCAGAAACAAGACCGGCACCGGGGTGATGGACTGCAAGGAAGCCCTGAAGGAATCCAATGGAGACATGGAAAAGGCCATGGATTTTCTGCGCCAGAAGGGTCTGGCCACCGCCCGAAAACGGGCCGGGCGGGCGACTCAAAACGGCCTGATCCATGCCTATATTCACAGTGGCGGTAGTCTCGGGGTGCTGGTCGAGGTCAACTGTGAAACCGATTTCGTGGCTAAAACCGACCAGTTCCAGGACTTCGTGCATAATCTAGCCATGCACGTGGCTGCGGTAAATCCCATCTGCATTGATCCGGAATCCCTGCCCGAAATCGTCCTGGCCAGGGAACGGGAAATATATAAAGCCCAGGCCCTGGATATGGGGAAACCGGAAAAGATACTGGATAAGATTGTGCAGGGTAAGCTAAAGAAGTTTTATACAGACGTCTGTCTTCTCAACCAGGCCTATGTTAAAGACCCTGATAAAACCATCCAGGATTTTCTCAATGAAACCATAGCCAGCCTCGGGGAGAACATCAACATCCGCCGGTTCATACGGTTTCAGCTGGGTGAGGCGCTGGAGGAAGCGAAGGAATAGCCCTATTTCGGGGGAGGCATGGACGCGGCCTTTAAATATTCTCGGGTACTCCTGAAGTTCAGCGGGGAAGCCTTACAGGGCCCTGATGGTTTTGGCATTGATCCTCAGGCGCTCATAAACATCACTGATCAAATAGTCGAGGTCTTGAACCTGGCCACTGACCTGGCGCTTGCGCTGGTCGTGGGCGGAGGCAACATCTTTCGTGGCGAACGCCTCGAAGAAACCGGTCTTAAACGTACGACCGGAGACTACATGGGCATGCTGGGCACCATTATAAACGCCTTGGCCATTCAGGAGTACCTGGAAGCGCAGGGCTTTGAAACAAGGGTCCTGTCTGCCTTGAAGGTTGAGGGAGTGGCTGAGGCATATATCCGCCGACGGGCCATCCGCCACCTGGAAAAAGGTCGGGTGGTCATCTTTGCCGGAGGCACCGGTAATCCATATTTCACAACAGACACGGCCGCTGTGCTCCGGGCGAACGAGATGGGGGCCGAGATCCTCCTCAAGGCTACCAAAGTAGACGGGATCTACGATTCTGATCCGGAAAAAAACCCTGACGCTAAATTTTATCCCAGGTTGACTTACATGGAGGTGATTGAAAAACGCCTGAAGGTCATGGACACGACGGCCATTTCACTGGCCATGGAGAACAATCTGCCCATTAATGTCTTTAATTTTTCCACCCGAGGCATTATAAGGCGCGTTTTATCCGGCGAATCGGTAGGAACCCTGGTCACCGGATGATGGAGGCTGATATGCTGGACGAGGTTTATGAGGAGCTAAAAGAGCGTATGGACAAGAGCCTGGTTGCCTTGGAGCGGGATTTTAAAAGGGTCCGCACTGGCCGCGCCTCGACCTCCCTGCTCGATGGAATCCGGATAGATTACTATGACACCCCCACCCCTCTGAACCAACTCGCTTCCTTATCAACTCCAGAAGCCAGACTGATCCTGATCCAGCCCTGGGACCCGCAGGTCTTGGGTGACATTGAGAAGGCGATCCTGAAATCCGAACTGGGCTTAAACCCGATGAACGACGGGAAGGTCTTGCGGATTGCCATCCCGCCTCTGACTGAGGAGCGACGTCGGGACCTGGTCAAGGTGGTCAGAAAGATAGCTGAGGAAAGCAAGGTAGCGCTTCGCAGTATCCGGCGTGACAGCAATGACATCATAAAGGACCTTAAAAAGGAAAAGGAGATCTCTGAGGACGAATCTTTCCGGGCCCTGGATGAAGTTCAGAAGATCACCGGTGATTTTATTAAGAAAATTGATGAGATGTCCCAGGTAAAGGAGAAGGAGGTTCTTGAATTTTGATGATATATTCTCTTCGAGCCACTTAAGGCTTTCCTCTGTTATTAATCAAAAATGGTGGTGGCTCTCAAGCCGCCACGTTTTTTTTCGTAAAAGGATGATATAATAGCGTCACAGTGCTAGACCTGGACGAACAGAAATTACCACGTCACGTGGCCGTCATCATGGATGGTAACGGCCGGTGGGCGCAAGCGCGCGGTTTAAGCCGGATTGAAGGGCATCGGGCCGGAGCGGAATCCGTGCGCGTGGTTACCGAAACCAGCCGTGAGCTGGGAATTCCGTTTCTAACCCTCTTTGCCTTTTCCGCAGAAAACTGGGAGCGGCCCAAGGCTGAAGTTGATGCCTTGATGAGGCTTCTGAACCGTTACCTGAAAAGAGAGCTGAATGAGATGCTGAAAAACGGCATCCGGCTCACCACCATCGGAGATTTGTCACGCCTGTCCCGGTCGCTTCGAAAGCTCCTTAATGAGATCATGGAAAAAACGGCCCGCAATAAGGATATGATCCTGTCTCTGGCCTTGAGCTACGGCGGCCGTCAGGACATTATCCAGGCCGTCAAGGCCATTGGCCGGGAATGCCGGGCCGGGACCCTGAAACCTGAGGAGGTGGCTGAAGATGTTTTCAGCAGTTTTTTAAATACGGCCGGTCTGCCCGATCCGGACCTGCTGATTCGAACCAGCGGTGAATACCGCATAAGCAACTTCCTGCTCTGGCAGCTCGCTTACACCGAATTCTACTTTACTCCCACCTTATGGCCTGATTTCAGGAAAGAAGAATACATTCAAATCCTGAAGGACTTTCAGCGACGGGAGCGGCGCTTCGGAAAGACGAAAGCCCAGACCGCTTCGTCAGGAGAAGTCTAATCCGTGGACGTTTCCTCACATGCAAGTCGGTGGTTGATCGCACTTATTCTGGTCCCTGTTCTGGGAGCGGTCATCTTTGCGGGACAGCCGATTGTCTTTGACCTTGCAGTTATTCTGGTCGGTATTCTGGCTCTCAGAGAATATTATGCCATGGTTCTTGGGTCCCCGGGATTAACACTCAGCTTCATCGGCGTCCTGGGCCTGGTTTTAATCATGATTGGAGCGGGATTGAATTTGCCTGGCTCTCACATTATTTCCCTCGTCGTAGCCCTCTGGCTGGGATTCTTCTATTTTCTTTTCCATCACAGCTCCATTCCGGAAATTGCGGCTCAGGTTGGTTTTTTCAGCCTGGGCCATGTCTATATCAGCCTGGTTTTGTCATTTCTTATCTGTCTTTATGCCTTGACCGACGGCTACCTCTGGATCACCTTCATCCTGCTTGTGACCTTTCTAGCCGATACCGCCGCTTATTACGTCGGACAAAGCCTAGGCCGTCGTCCTTTATATACATCCATCAGCCCGCATAAAACCCTTGAAGGCCTGCTGGCAGGGATCATCGGAGCCAGCCTGGTGGCCCTGGCGTCAGTTCTTATACTGCTGCCCGGGCGAATATTCTGGTACGAGGCGATCTTGCTGGGTATACTGATGGGATTCTGGGGGGCGATGGGTGATCTCTTCGAGTCCATGCTCAAACGGGCGGCCGGCGTCAAGGACAGCGGGGGACTCCTTCTCGGACATGGAGGGCTTCTGGACCGGGTTGACGCCCTGCTCTTCAATATTCCACTGGTTTATTTCTTTGTTGTCTTTCGAATTGGATCTGGGAACTGACGGATGAAACTAGGCGGGAAAAAGTTGGCCATTCTTGGATCAACAGGATCCATTGGCGTTAAGACCCTGGATATCGTTCGATTTCTCCCTCACCGCTTCGAAGTGGTTGCCTTGGCCGCCGGCCGGAACGTGGACTTGCTTGCGACTCAGATCGCTGCATTTAAGCCGCGGCTGGCCGCTGTTCTGGACGAGGGCCTGTCCGGGCGCTTGAGGCAGCTTCTGGACCCGGGTTTAAACGTTGAGGTGGTCTGGGGTGAGGAGGGGTACCTGAAAATCGCCTCAGCAGATGAGGCTGAGACCGTGGTTTCGGCCATGGTTGGGGCCGCCGGGTTGAGGCCGACCTGGACCGCGGTTCAGGCCGGAAAAAGAGTGGCCCTGGCCAACAAGGAAACACTGGTCATGGCCGGGGAGCTGATCATGTCCGAAGCCAGGGCCAGGGATGTTCAAATTCTTCCGATTGATAGTGAACATTCAGCCATCTTTCAGGTCTTGAGCGGACATAAGATCGAGGATGTCAAGCGCATTATTCTAACCGCCTCCGGGGGGCCTTTTCTCGAAAAAAACCGGCAGGAACTTGCTGAAGTCAGCCGCAAGGAAGCCCTGGCCCATCCTAAATGGAAGATGGGGGCGAAGATCAGCATTGATTCCGCCACCCTGATGAACAAGGGATTGGAGGCGATCGAGGCGCGGTGGCTCTTTAACTATCCCCTGGAACAGATTAGCATCCAGATTCATCCTCAAAGCGTGGTTCATTCCATGGTCGAGTTTGTGGACGGGTCAGTCCTGGCTCAGATGGGTTGTCCGGACATGCGGGTGCCTATCGCGTATGCTTTGTCCTGTCCAGAACGGCTGCCTCTTGACCTGCCTCGTCTTGACCTGCCTTCACTGCCCGATTTAAGCTTCAGCCAACCGGACCTCGAGGCCTTCCCCTGCCTGGCCCTGGCCCTGGAAGCTGGACGTCGAGGCGGCACGAGCCCAGTGATACTTAACGCCGCCAACGAAATCGCGGTTCATTCTTTTCTTAATGGTGGCCTGGATTTTTTGGACATCAGCCCGGTGGTGCGGCAGACTATGAATGAGGAACCAATAGAGCCCGTGCGCGATCTGGAACATGTCTTGGCGGTTGACCAGAAAACCCGAAAAAAGGCCAAAGATATCATCACGAAGACAAAGAGGGCTTCAGAATAATGATTTACATCGTCTCGACCATAATCGTCCTGGGTGTCCTTATCTTCGCCCATGAACTCGGACACTTCCTGGCGGCTAAAGCCCTGGGGGTACGGGTCGAGCGGTTCTCCCTCGGCTTTCCCCCTAAGATGATAGGCAGGAAGATCGGTGAGACCGAGTACCTCATCTCCTGGATTCCCCTGGGGGGATACGTCAGGATGTTTGGAGAAAACCCTGATGAAGAAGAGGAGATATCCCCTGAAGAGCAGGACCGGTCTTTTACACACAAACCACCCTGGGCTCGATTCCTGATTGTCTTTGCCGGTCCGGCTTTTAACTTTATCTTTGCAGTGATCGTCTTCTGCCTCGTCTTTTCCATCCAAGGCATACCCCATTTGAGCCCTTCTATCGGTGAAATCAATAAAGATATGCCTGCGGCAGAGGCCGGTATCAAGGCCGAAGATAAAATCCTGGCCATTGACGGTCAAGCGGTCAGGTACTGGGAAGACGTTTCCACCGGTATCAGGGCCGGGCAGGGAAGAGAGGTGGAGATCACCCTCCTGCGCGGGGATCAGACCATAACCGTCAGGGTTCGGCCCAAGATGGTGATGGTACAGAATATCTTTGGTGAGGAGAGTCAGGCGCCTCAGATCGGGATCATTGCCCGGGGGGACATGGTCATCGAGTCGGTCAATCCTGTTGTGGCCTTATACTACGGCGTCATCAGGACCTGGGACGTCACCAAACTTACGGTGCTTTCAGTCATCAAACTGATCCAACGGAAAATCCCCTTAAAGACCGTGGGCGGACCGATTTTTATCGCGCAGATCGCCGGTCAGCAGGCCAAGGCCGGTGTGCTGAACCTCATTATCATGATGGCGGTGCTCAGCGTCAATCTGGGGATCATCAACCTTTTCCCCATCCCGATCCTTGACGGCGGCCACCTGTTCTTTTGCATCATGGAGATGATCTTCCGCCGACCTGTGAACCTCAGGACCCGGGAAATTGCCCAGCAGGCAGGCATTATCCTGCTTGTCCTCTTCATGGTTATCATCTTTTATAATGATCTGGACCGCATCTTCGGGTTGTCCCGTATCTTTTCCAAATAGCACCGGGGACGCTTACCACGACCGCGTGGAATCATGATTGCTTTAGCCATGGAAACTTCGACCGCGGTGGGAAGTGTGGCCCTGGTTGATGAGAATAAAACCCTGGCTGAATTAATTGTGGCTGAGGGCCTGACACACTCGCGAACCCTGCTGCCATCTGTGGAGCGGCTGCTGAGCGAGACAGGAATGAGCGTCTCCGATCTGGACCTGATCGCCGTGACCGTCGGTCCGGGCAGCTTCACCGGCTTGAGGATCGGGCTCTCCGCGGCCAAGGGGCTGGCCTGGGCGGCTCAAAAGCCTCTGGTCGGCGTTCCGAGTCTGGACACCCTGGCTCGAAATCTGACTCCCGGCCCTCGCCAGTTCTGCCCCATGATAGACGCGCGTAAAGGAGAGGTTTACGCGGCCCTGTATAAATTCAGCTCTGGCGATACCATTCAGCGTTTAACCGAGTTCGGGGCCTTTAAGCCCGAGAGACTGGCCGAGTTGATCAAGGAAGAAACCGCCTTTTTCGGAGACGCGGCCCGGACCTGGGGCCGGGTTCTGTCTGATACCCTGGGACCGCTTTACATTCGAGCCCCTCAGGAACTGGATTATCCCCGCGCTGCAATTACCGCGCGCCTGGGCATGGCTCTTTTCGCCGAGGGGGTTGAGTCAGACCCGGCCTTAATCGTTCCTCTCTATATCCGTCCATCTGAGGCCGAACTATCCTGGGCAGCGCGGCAGAAAAGGCTTGAGTGTGCTATTTAAAGGGTTATATATCGTGTAAATTAGGAGGAAGTCTGCCAATTATGGTTCGCCGGGCGGGGATAAACCTTGCCCCTACATTTGCGTGGTGCGCCAGGGGAATGTCGAGGCGGGGTTTACCTCTGCCTTAAAACCAGACTCAAACCCAAGCCTGAAGGAGGATATCTTATTATGACCGATCAGTGGGACCGCGTCACAGCGCGCATAGAAACTTACGCTGAAGAGATGGTTCAATTTCAATCCGAAATGGTGGCCTGCCCGGCCATTGGGCCGGATAACGGCGGTGAAGGCGAGGCAGCCAAGGCTGAGGTGATAAAGGAGTGGCTGGTCCGGCTCAATCCTGATGAGACTTTAGAACTGAATGCGCCGGACGACAGGGTCCCCGGGGGCCAGCGGCCTAATATCATCGGCCTTTTCAAGGGCCAGAGCGACACTACGGTCTGGGTCCTGTCGCACACGGATATCGTACCGGTCGGGGAGAGATCTTTATGGGATTCAGACCCCTTTGTCCTGCGCCGCGAAGGCGACCGTCTCATTGGCCGCGGGGTCGAAGACAACCAGCAAGGCCTGGTTGCGTCTTACTTCGGCATGAAAGCCTTGAAGGACGAAGGCGTCCTTCCGCCCCTGTCCGTGGGGTTGATCTTCGTGGCGGATGAGGAGACCGGTTCATCTTACGGCTTGAGGCATGTCCTCCGCACCAGGGCTGATTTATTTTCTGAGAAGGATTTGATCATCGTGCCAGACGCGGGCGCGCCGGACGGGACCATGATCGAGGTCTCGGAAAAACACATCCTGGCGCTTAAATTCATTGTCAGCGGTATCCAGTGTCATGCCAGCATGCCCCGCCCCGGGGCCAACACTTTGCGCGCCTCGGCCAGGATGATTACGGCGGTGGATGAGGCCCTGCACGCGGCCTTCAATGATTCGAATGAGCTTTTCGCCCCACCCGTCAGCACCTTTGAGCCTACCAAGAAGGAGGCCAACGTGCTCAACGTGAACACCATTCCGGGCGAAGACGTTTTTTATTTTGACTCCAGGATTCTGCCTCATTACGACCTGGGCGAGATTGAGTCCAAGGCCCGGGAGGCGGCCGAGCAGGCGGCGGTTGAAAGCGGGGTCAGGGTTCAGTTAGAGGCTTTCAAGGGACCTGCCCCAGAACCGACGCCGACCGACGCCTCGGTGGTTCAGGCGCTTAAGCGGGCCGTGGCCGTTGTTCACGATCGCGAGGCCAGGCCCATGGGCATCGGCGGTAGAACAGTCGCGGGCTTTTTCCGGCAGAAGGGACTTCCGGCCGCGGTCTGGTCAACCGCAGAAGGCACGGCTCACGCCCCGAACGAAAGCTGCCTTCTTTCAAACCTGCTGGCCGACGCCAAGGTATTTGCTCACGTATATCTCGGGCTTTAATCTCACATTAATATAAACCTTTTGAAAATTGACTAAAAACAGGAGTTCTGTTAAGTTGCATTCTTGTGTATCAACTTGGTTTCCGCTTAGATGCGGGTACTTGTTAACTACCCATCAATCTTGAAGGAAAATCAATGGCAGATTTTATGGACATTGTTAAAGGCAGGCGAAGCATAAGAAAATACGATGAAAAGGAAATCCCGGCAGAACATCTGAATGAGGTTCTGGAAGCGGTCCGCTGGGCGCCTTCCTGGGCCAACACTCAATGCTGGGAAATCGTGATCGTGCGCGATCAAAGCGTCAAAGAAGCTTTACGGGCCACCCTGGGAAAAGGTAATCCCGCGGCAAAAGCAATGATTGACGCCCCGGTGGTCATAGCACTTTGCGGGAAACTTGAGTCCTCAGGATACTACAAGAGCCAATCCATAACCAAGCTTGGAGACTGGTTCATGTTCGATCTTGGAATCGCTACTCAAAACCTGTGTTTAGCCGCGCACAACCTGGGTTTGGGCACGGTGATTGTGGGTTTCTTTAATTTTGATAAGGCGGCAGAGGTCTTAGGCGTACCCCAGGGCTATGAACTGGTGGCCTTCATCCCGATGGGTTACGCGGCCAAAGATTCACCAGCCCCCAAGCGCCGCGAAATCAGCGAATTTACACATCACGATAAATTTTAGGTGAACTTAAAGATAAAAATATTAGAATCAATAAAATATGAAGCCGCGCCCATTAAAGGCGGTTATACAGACAGGATTCTTGAGCTTGATTTAAGCTCCAGAAAGATTTCTATTATGGAGCTGGCCCCTGAGTTCAAACAGAAATACATCGGCGGCCGCGGCTACGCCCTGAAACTGATCTGGGACGGGACAACCAGGGAAACTCGTTACAACAGCCCGGAAAACATCCTGGTCATGGCCAGCGGACCGTTGGGCAACGAGCCCAGGTTTCCAGGCTCAGGCAAGTTCATCGTGGGGACCATCTCTCCCCTGACCGAAACCTTTATAGATTCGAATATCGGGGGGCATTTTGGGCCGCTGCTCAAGATGTGCGGCTTTGACGCCCTGGCTGTTAAAGGAATCTCCAGTCAGGATGTAATCCTGATACTAGATGCTGATGCAGGGACTATCAGTCTCGCCGAAGCCCCTGTTTTTGGCACAGAGATTGACCGGGGCGGCCTGACCTATGGCGACGCAGTTCTCAAAAACGTGAATGGCGGTGAGCTCGACGAAAATCTCGCCGCGGTAACCACAGGCATGGGCGCTCTCAATGCAAGATTTGGCATCATAAACAGCCTCTTTTTTGATAAACGGCGAGGCCGTATCCGGAGCAAACAGGCCGGCCGCGGGGGAACGGGCACGGTGATGCGGGTTAAAGGCTTAAGGGCCGTGATCGTCCGTTCCAGCCGCGCCCGTGTCCAGGCCAATAATCCCGTTGATAAGGCAGGGGTCCGGCAGGCCGGAGCGAATCTAAAAAAGGTGCTGAGCCAGGAAGACCCCAAGCAGCTCCGTCTCAGCGCATGGGGCACCCCTGTCCTGGTAGAGTATATGAATAAATTTCACTGCCTGCCCGTACACAATTATCAGTATGGTCAGCATCCAGAGGCGGCCTCGGTTTTTGCGGATGTCTTCCTTGATCGCTACTTCAACCAGAAGGTTCCGGACGGCTGCTACCTCGGCTGTAATCTGGCCTGCGCCAAAGGAGCGGAGGACATCACCCTGACGCGGGGGCCGATGGCCGGTCAAAAGATCAGCGTTGACGGACCGGAATATGAGACCCTGGGGGCTGTTACCTGCATGGGCATCTTCGATCCGCACTTTGTCATGGAGTATAACTGGTATTGCGATGAGTACGGCCTGGATACCATATCCATGGGGGTGAGCGCTTCGTTTCTCATGGAGTGTTTTCAGCGGGGCTACCTCTCTCAGGAAGACACTGGATATGACCTGTCCTGGGGCAACACCCAGGCCGCAGACCGGCTGCTTCATGAAACAGCCGGAGGCACAGGCCTGGGTAAATTGTGCGGTCAGGGCATCCACCGGGCCAAGGCCTGGGTCGCCAAGAAATATTCAGCCAGAACAGGCGCATCCTTTGATGAAACCATGGCCGAATTGAACAAGTTTGGCATGGAAGTCAAGGGCCTTGAGTTTTCCATGTACGGCACCAAAGAATCCCTGGCCCAGCAGGGAGGATACGGATTCTCCCTCAAAGGGCCTCAGCACGATGAGGCCTGGCTCATCTTTATTGATCAGGTTCATAACGAGATACCCTCGTTTGAAATGAAGGCCAGGGCCTTGAAGTGGTTTCCCTTGATCCGCACCTGGTTCAACGCCGTGGGGCTCTGTAAGCTGCCTTTTATTGACGTGCGCCACCCAGAAGCGGCCCAGACCGATAACCCCTCTCAGAATCAGCCGTCCCTGAACTACTATGTAAAATATTTCAACGCGACCACGGGTTCCGAGAAAAGCCTTCAGGACATCCTTGATGATTCCGAGCGGCTGCAAGTTCTGCAAAAAATGATCAATTTGCGTCAAGGCAAAGGAACCAGGGCCTTCGACCAGATACCTCTGCGAGCTATGGGGCCGGCGTTCTTTAATGAATATGAATCCAGGGCTGATCATTACGATGCCTGGCTCAAGGAGCAGCTGGAAGCTGGCGACGGCTTTCCGGTCTCCCCTAAGGAAAGACACCAGGCAGTCCTGAAATACAGGCAGGCGGCTTATCAAAGGCTTTGTGATGAGGTATACCCGGCCAAAGGTTATTCCCCTGATGCGGTGCCGCTCCGGGACACCCTGGAGAAATTTGACCTGCTTGATGAAAAATCCGAGGCCTTGTTAAAAAGGTTTGAGTGATGTTTGCCTCGGTTTGCTTTCTTGGGCTGCAGCGCACTTTAGCCAGGACGGATCGGATGCAGGTCCCCTTGTCAGAAGAGACGCGAGTGGCTGATGTGCTGGCTTATGTCAAGGCGTCTTACCCGGAGCTGCCCTTTCCTGAAAATGCCTTTCTGGTAACCGTCAACAATAAGGTTGCAACCATGGAAATGATCCTGAGAGGCAACGATGAGGTCTCATTCCTGCCTTTTATCGGCGGAGGATGATGCATTCAGCTAGAGCCATTAAATGGTGGGGGACATAA
>JAFDHD010000054.1 GCA_019308995.1 Deltaproteobacteria bacterium
CAGTCGAGCGCGCCATGCAGACCTATGCCCGGGTCTGGCGCTATCAGCGCTGGCAGCAGGCACAGGAAAAGCTGGCTAACGATTAAAAAAACGATGTTGACTTTATTTATTTGCCTCAGGGCTAAAGCACCGGGCTATTTTCACCTGGCACTTCGGGCAGCCAGACCTTGCTGAGAAAGCTCCTGCCTCTAATTCGCTTGACAACACCTATGGCCTTGGCTAATGTTCCTAATTGATATTTCTTTGCAGTCGGCAACCTTAAAATCCATTCAAATTTTCAGGAGGGATGCATGAGAAGAGGCCGCTGGTAAATCATTAATGCCAGGCCTCTTCGTTGAGAGCTGTCTTTTTAATTTTAATTTAGCCCAAATCCACTGACATTGTCAGTGGTGGGGTGTGGGGGCGGAGGCCCCACTCTTATAGCGAGCCAACATTGTTGGCGAGATAAAAATATAGATCAGAGATTTTTCCATTTCAGGCAAGGTGATCAGAGTATGTTGGACAAAACTTACAATATCATCATGAAAACCATGGTAGAGACCGGTCAGGCGCCGCATTACACGGACCTGGCTCAAGAATTGGGGGTCTCCATGGAGGAGGGAAGGCAGGCCCTTCACGACCTGTTTAACGCGGGGATACCGGGCTGGCTGTTCCCGAACACTGACTTTGTCACCTCTTTCGCGCCTTTCAACCACCTTCCAACCCAGTTCCGCATCACCATAGACGGGGAGCAGAAATGGTTTGCTCAATGAGCGTTTGAAGCGCTGGCAGTTTGCTGGCTTTTTCCTGGTAAAATCGTTCATATTGATACGCTCTGCCTGGATTGCGGCGAGCCGATCCATGTTGAGAATCGCGACGGGGAGATCTTGAAGGCCGATCCCGAAGGGCTGATAGGCTATGTGGCCGTTCCGTTTTCAAAATGGTTTCAAGACATCCCCTTTGCCTGAAGCACCATGCTTTTCTTCCGGTCGGAAGAACACCTTCGCAACTGGGCGCAGTTTGATCCGGCAACCATAGAGGGAGTCATTTCACTGCCTGATCTGGTCAAGCTTTTCTCTGGCAACTTTTTTCGCCGGCGGCTGGACCCGGATTATGTCTCCCATATGCGGGATTATGGCCGCGAGATGGTCGCGGTCCTTCAGGAGCTTGAGAAGGCCGGTTCCTTTTGGCAGTTACAGAGGTCATAATCTCAAGGGATTTAATCTTAAATAGTAATTTAACGAGCGTCTGAGCGTTTTTCGTTATCAGACGCAAAAAGGGAGTTCCTGATTCAATAACTCACCCTCTGGCCTATTCACATTTTTGTCCCAGTCTGGAGGGAGACTTGAAAGGGGAGGTCATTGTGTATGAATTAAAATATGACGAGGAAACCTGTGTGAAATGCGAGACCATTGATTGTCTGATGAAATGCCAGTATATGGATTTTGATCTGGAGACCGCCCGGGAGGAGAGGTTTCGTATCATTCGAGGCGAGGACTCCAGGGTACTCGAGGAGTGCGTCACCTGTTATGCCTGCGAGGAGTACTGCCCATACAACAACCATCCTTTTTACATGATCGTGGACCGTCAGGAGGAGAAGGAGGTCTGGCCGGTTCCACACCCTCTCACCAACCAGCAGCTTATCGTCATGGCGCCCCGGGGAAGGATTGTGCCTCAGAAGGTGCAGTCCCCGGTAATAAACATGTGTTCCTTCCCTATGCTGGTAGGCTCCATACGAGGCAAGCTCTTCGAGGGGGCCTCAACCATCGTGGGAACCGATATCTTCTGCAATATCATGTGGCTCCATTTCGCCAAAAACTCGGTTATTCGTGAACGCGTCCCGCAGATGATTGACAACATCTGGAACTTTTATCTCAAGGACAGCGGCGTGGATGAAGTTATCTGCTATCACGATGAATGTTATGGAACCTACACCCACCTGGCCCCGGCCTTCGGTATTAATGTTCCTTTCAAGTCCGTTCACCTTTTCGAGTACCTGACCCAAAGGCTGGATGAACTCAAGAATGAAATACGCCCCATTAATGAAAAGGTGGCCTACCAGCGCCCCTGCTCGAATCGCCTCATTCCTGAAACCCAGCACTGGGTGGATGATATCTTTGAACGGATCGGGGTTGATCGGGTGGATCGGGAGTATGACCGGGAGAACGCCTTGTGCTGCGCTGGCACCATCCAGGCCATGCAGCGGGATGAGCTGGCCGACGACGTCCAGAGAAGAAACCTCGACGACATGGAGGCTACCGGGGCCAAATACTGCGTCTTCAACTGTCCGGCCTGCTTTACCACCTTAAGTTACCAGGTGACGGAGCGAGGCATGACCCCGATCCTCATGAGCGATTTATGCCACCTCGCCCTGGGCGAATAAATGATAGGGGGTGAATGAATGGAAGAGATATACAAGGAACTGCAGAAGATTGTAGGGGCGGAATACGTTTCAAATCATGCGGAAGAGCGCTTTATGTATTCTCGCGACATGGGGACCATGCTGCCTTCTATGCCTGATCTGGTGGTCATGCCCGACTCTCCAGAGGAAGTCCAGAAGGTCGTGCAGCTGGCCAACCGGGAAGGCATCCCCATCGTGCCCATGGGGGGCGGGCTGGTCCTGTCCGGCTTAACCAGACCCTTAAAAGGCGGCATCGTTTTAGACATGAAGCGCATGAACCGTATCCTCGAGGTGAACGAGGTCAGCCGCTACGTCCTGGTGGAGGCGGGGACCTCTCAGGGGATGCTCCAGGCCTACCTTAAAAGGCATCATCCACGCTTGAAGCATTCCTGCCCTGATGCTCCGCCCATCGCCACCATCGGCGGTAACGTGCTCATTCACGGTTCAGGTCATCTTTCTCACGCGGCGGGTTTTCATTCTGATATGTGCAACGGGCTGGAGGTGGTGCTGCCTACCGGTGAGATCGCGCGGATCGGCTCCTGCTCCACCTCGCCCTACTGGTTTTCCCGGGCCCCGCTGCCTGATCTGGCCGGGCTCTTCATGGGCTGGGACGGAACGACGGGCGTGGTGACCAAATTGGCCATGAAACTTTACCCTGATCGGCCTTTTAACGATGCCAGGGTTTTTATTACCGCAGACCCGGACCTGGTGCCCGATGTCATTAACCGTCTGGCCGGCGCCCAGGTGGGAGAGGATTTGAACTCCGCTATTAACTATAGGCCGGGCAGGACAAATGTGTTTCCCATAGTCATCATCACTTATGGAGCCGAGACCAAGGAGGAGCTGACCTGGAAGAGGAATTTGATCCGGGAGTCGGTTCGGAAATACATTGACGAAAGAACCGGTGGCTTCGTGCCTTTTCCGCCTGATAGAAGGAAGGCTTTTTTGCAGGCGCCCAATACCATGCTGACGCAGTTTGCCGACGCCAGGAGGGGAGGTGGATTCGAGTATGTAGGCTCGATCATGCCGATTGAAATTTTTGGCGACGCCTATCGGGCCGGGGTTCAAATCTCGAACCGCTTCGATATCGTAAACGGCATGGGTGCCCGCGTTATCGGCCTGGCGCACTGTATGATGTTTTTCTTCGGCTACCCCTTCAACCGGGCCGATGAATCCGATGTAGAGCGGGCGCGGGAAGCCCTTGAAGCCAGTAATGAAGCGGCCTTGAAACTGGGCGGCATTCCCTGGAAGGCCGAAGCTCCGGCCCAGCAGCAGATTATCAAGCACATGGACCCCAACACTTTTGAACTCATGAACCGCATTCGATCGGTGCTCGATCCAAAAGGCATTATGAACCCGGGGAATTGGGAGGTGAACTAATGGAATACGCGGAAATACTTCACAGATGCTTCCGCTGCGGATACTGCAAGCTCCCCAGCGATTACACCGACCTGAACTGCCCGACCTATTTGAAGTTCCGATTCGAAACCTACTCCCCGGGCGGCCGGATGTGGCTGCTCCGGGCCTGGCTGAATGATGACATCAAAACCAGTCCCCGTCTGGCCGAGATTTTTTTTTCCTGCGCCAATTGCGGCAACTGCATTGAGCATTGCGTCTTCCCCGAGTTCAAGGCCGATCTGCTTAACGCCTTTGTCGCCGGGAAAGAAGAACTGGTCAATGAAGGGGCCGTCCCGCCTTCGGTCAGGGACTATCTCCAGGCCATGAGTTTGCACGGGAATCCCTATAAGCTGCCTGAGGCCGAACGCGGAAGCTGGGCCGAAGGGCTGGGGCTTGAACCGTATACGGACCAGGAGTACCTCTATTTTGTAGGATGCGCAGGCGCTTTTGACGAGCGTGGGCAGAAGATGGCCCGCGCCGTGGCAGGCCTGCTCAAGGATTGGGGTGTTTCATTCGGGATTCTGGGTGCAGAGGAGCGCTGTGATGGAAACGAAGTCAAATCGCTCGGAGAAGTGGGGCTCTTTGACAAACTGGCCAGGGAGAACATCCAGGTCTTACAGAACGCGGGTGTCGAAAAAATTATCACTCTCTCGCCGCACGGCTATCACGCCATAAAAAACGAGTACCCCGGGCTGGGTGGGGACTTTCAGGTCTATCATTACAGTCAGATCATGGGGTCGCTCATGGAAAAAGAAAAAGAATTTAAAAACGATAAGCCGCTCCGAGTTACTTTTCACGACCCATGTTATCTCGGGCGCCACAACTGGGAGTACCAGGCGCCCAGGAATGTCCTGAACGCGCTTCCCGGCGTCACATTCACGGAGATGGACAGAACCAAAGTCAATGCCCTTTGCTGCGGCGGCGGCGGAGGTAATTTTTATACGGATGTCATAGGGAGCGGCGTGGACAGTTCGGCGCGGATCAGGGTCCGTGAGGCCGCCGAGGTCGAGGCCGAAGTGCTGGCCGTGGCCTGCCCCAAGTGCGCCAAGATGCTCGAAGACGCAATCAAAGCCGAGGACCTGGATGAAAAACTCCGGGTCATGGATCTGGCCGAGATCGTGCAAACCCGTTTGGGGTGATTGACAATTTAACTTTCGATTGCAGATCCAGGGCGGGGGTGCTCTCCGCCCTTGCATTTCATATGGCCACGGAAACTGACTAGGTTAGGGAGATGAACGAGTTGATTCGACGGGCGCCTTTAAGGGAATACCTGACCGTCCGGGGTGGGCGCTACAAGGACTACAGAACTACGGAAAAGGCGATACTCGGTCGTGGCAAGAGAGAAGGAGACCCCTGGAAAAAGGCGCCGCTAGAATCCAACCCGACAAAAGGCACGTGAAATCGTTTTGTTACGCCCGCAGGCATTTTCAGACGGATTGCTTCCCGGATTAAAACAGAAAACCGAGGGCCGCGAACAGGAGACCAAGACATGGGAAAATACTCCATCCAGGCGTACACCGAAAGATGTACGGGCTGCTTAAGGTGCCAACTGGCCTGTTCTGATGCGAACGATAAGGTCTTTAACCCTTTTAAGGCCAGGATCCGCGTGGATGTGACGGGCCTGGACTGTTCGATTTTCTTTACTGAAGATTGCAATGAATGCGGGGTATGTGTGGACGCTTGTTTTTACGATGCCTTGCAGAAAACGGAAAGGGCGGCTGAAAAATGACAGGCGGAGGTTTTGCCGGAAAAGTTTTATATGTGGATTTGACTCACCGGGAGATAAAACAGGAGCCTTTGGACTCGGTGCTCTGCGAGAAATTCATCGGCGGACTGGGCCTGACGATCAAGCTCGCCTACGACCATATCAGACCCGGCACCGACGCCCTTGCCCCGGAAAATCCCATCGTTTTAGGGGCCGGTCCTCTGGTGGGCACGAATCTCCCGGCCACCTCAAGGGTGTACACCGTGACCAAGCTACCGACCAGCGGCGCCATCGGATGGTGCGGGGGCGGTGGGGTAAACTTCGGCTGCATGCTTAAAAACGCTGGATACGATCATGTCATCATTGAAGGGCAGGCCAGCCAGCCGGTTTTTTTGCAGATCATTGATGATGACATCCAGATCCTCGATGCTCGTTCCTTATGGGGCAAGGGAGTTGAGGAAACCTGTGAGGCCCTCTGGCAGGATTTCGGCAGGCCGGCCGGTGTGATCTCCATCGGTCAGGCAGGTGAAAACAAAGTTTTGTTTTCCATGGCCTACATTGACCGGCTCTCCACACTGGGGCGCGGCGGATTCGGCGCGGTCATGGGTTCCAAGAACCTTAAAGCCGTCATGGTCAAAGGCAGCCAGGGGATTGAGGTCGCGCATCGGGAGAAGTACAAAACCTTGAGCCAGGATTTATTTCAGACCATCCGCGAGTACCCATATCTCAAGGAGTGGCAGGAGCTGGGGCTGTTCAAGTCATTCCCCCTTGCCTCCAAAGATATCTATGACAAGATTAAAAAGAGACGCATCGCCTGCGTATCCTGTCCGGTTGGAGACAAGGACGTGGTCGAAATCCAGGACGGTGAATACAAAGGCCTGGTTAAATGCTCCACTTCAGCGGCCAACCTGTTCATGCCTCAAATCCACGGTCTCAAGGATTACCGCGAAGCGATCAAATGCGTCGCCGTCCTTGACGCTTACGGCCTGGATATGTTCGAGTTTTTTGGCATCATGGGCCTTGTCAAGGAACTGAGCCATCAGGGGATCATCCCCAGAAACCAGGTTGAAATTGAGATTGACCCGGGTTCACTTGAGTCCATGGAGGCCTGGGCCAGGAAGATAAGCTTCCGGGAAGGGTTGGGCGACATACTGGCCGATGGTTTCCAAGGCGTGCTGGATCGGTTCGGTGAAGAGGCAGAAAGGTATGCGCCGCCTCTGGTCAGGGGTATGCTTCCCTATGCCGGGCCGGGCGGTACATTGACCTGGAACCTTTTCGGGACGATGGAGCTGGGGCAGGCTCTGGACCCGCGGGGGCCTCATGTGGGCGCCAGCGGTTCGCCGACCTATTTTGCCCGGCGGCCTCTGGAGGTCTTTCCCCGCCATTTGACCCGGATGGGGGTTCCGCGGGAAGCCATTGCACGGATACTGCCAGGACTGGGCTCCCCGGATCAGGAGCCTGAATTAAAGGTCGGTCGGCTCCTCAGATATTCTCACCGCTGGTTCGTCATCCTGGGTTCAATGGGTATCTGCGCCAGGGCCCAGATCAACCGCTTCTATAACGCCTCCTTATGCGCTGATCTTTACGAAGCAGTTACAGGCGTCAAGACCGATCTCGATGACCTGAGAAAGCGGGTGGATCGCGTCTGGACGCTTCTAAGGCTGGCCAACCTCAGGGAAGGATTTGGCAGGCAGGACGACGCCCTGCCTGAGAAATGGTTTGGTAAATCCGGTTTTCAGGATTACATCACTGAAAAGCCCTTAAAACAGCAAGATGCGGAACAGATGGTTGAAGATTATTATGACGAATGGGGATGGGATCCGAAGACCGGGATCCCGACCGTCCAGAGACTTGAAGAACTTGACCTGACAGGTCTATAAATACCGCATCATCCTTAAAAAAAATTATTTGGCCGGATCGAATAGCAAAGTATTTTGAGGCGATTTAAGAGGGGAAGTTTTTTAAAGGCTTCCCCTTAAAAAACAGTGGAGGGATAAACATGAGCGACCATTACTATGCCAAGGACGGTTTGAAAAGCGTGGGGAAACTGGTGGAGCTTAAAAAGGACTTGGCCACTTCATTGATAACCTTTGACCAGAAAGCTTTTGAGGAGGGGGCGCTGTCAACTAAAATAAAGGAGCTGATCGCCGTGGGCGCCGCCCAAATCACCAGATGCCCTTTCTGCATTGACGGTCATGTCCAGAGGGCGAAAAAAGCCGGAGCCACGGACGAGGAGATTGCGGAGGCGGTCTTTGTGGGAATAACCATGAACGCCGGTGCTTCCTTTGCTCATTCCAGCATTGCCATGGATGCCTTGAAACGATAGAAGGCATTGCTCCTTTAAAGCCGAGGTTTGATCAAGTATCCATAAGGAGGCGTCTATGCACAGAGTCATGGTGCGCCCTGCGAGCTATGAAAACTGCCGCGAGGCAGTGGCTCATGCCTTTGATCTTTTTCCGGTGCAGGTCAAAGGGAAGAAGGTGCTTGTAAAGCCCAATGCGCTTCGGGCCTCGGACCCCGAACAGGGGATTGTCACTCACCCCGCCGTGCTTCGGGCTGTGGTCGAAAAGCTTGAGGAACTGGACCCTGCGGAAATCATCGTTGGCGACAATCCCGGTATGATGAGCTACGGCGCCAATGAAGAGACCTTTCAGAAGACCGGTCTCATGGAAGCGGCTAAGGGCCATTATTGCAACATAAGCTCCGAGGCCCTGGAGATTGATTTCGTCCCGAAGTTTCGCGATCGTATCAGCATCTCGCGGGCCGTGCTCGAGGCGGAGGTGGTTATTTCCGTTCCGAAGTTCAAGACGCATGGGCTGACGGTCATTACCGGCGCTATCAAGAACAGCTACGGTTTCATCCCCGGGGCGCTCAAGGCTGGTCTGCATCGCATAACCGGAAATGCTATGCGCTTCAGTGAGATGATGGTCGAGGTCTTTCGTTTAAAGGTGCCTGACTTTATTATTATTGATGCGGTTGTGGGCATGGAAGGGAATGGCCCGGCCTCAACCGATTTGCGGACGATCGGCCGCATCATGGCCTCAGATAACGCCGTGGCCCTGGATGCCACGATGGCCCGCATGATGGGCCTGGATCCTCAGAGCCTGCCTTTCCTTCAGATCGCCAAACAGCGCGGCCTGGGGGACTTTGATGCAGACTCGATCAAGATCCTGGGTGATCTGAAGGCCCTCCCCAATTTCAAGCTGCCGCCTTCAGTGCAGAAGGCCGAGGAAATGCCTACCGGCGCGGGTGAGTTTTTCTTAAGCCGCATCCGTTTGCGTCCAGAGGCTGACAAAGACCTTTGCACCGGCTGCGGAACCTGTATCGAACAGTGTCCGGTTTCTGCGCTTTCTCTGGAGGATGGCCTGCCAGAAGTTGATACCGAGATATGCATCGCCTGCTTCTGTTGCCAGGAAATGTGCCCCGAAATGGCGATCAGATTGTGTTGAGGCTGCATATCGGGATGAAGTTTGGGAATACTTTTAACATGACAAGGAGGTTCGGACCATGAAAATTCTGGGTCTAGTATGCAGTCCCCGTAAAGGGGGTAATACCGAGATACTGGTAAATGAAGCGCTGGAAGCGGCGCGAAAGGCTGGAGCCGAAACAGAGCTGATTCTGGTGGCCGACAAGAATATCGCTCCCTGCGACGGCTGCGGGTCATGTGTCAAGGATGGCGATTGCATCGTCGAGGATGATATGCAGCCGATCTATCAGCAGCTCGAACAGGCTGATGGCATCATCTTCGGCACACCGGTGTACTTTATTAACGTCAGCGCTCAGGCAAAGGCCATCATTGATAGAACATACGCCTTCTTAAGAACCCAGAAACTGAGAGGCAAAGTCGCGGCGGCCATTGTGGCGGTCAGGAGAGTGGGCGCGAGCCAGGTCCTGAGTTTGCTCTATAGTTATTTCGCCATTCAAAGAATGATCATCGCCGGGGGAGGCATTGGCTACGGCCGGGAAAAGGGTGAAGTCAGACAGGGGCCGGGCGGCTCCCCAACCCTCTCCGCCCTGGAGGAAGCCAGGGCTGTGGGCCGGAATGTGGTCCGCATGGTGCAGAAGCAGTATTAGGGGCCGGGCGGCTGGATTTTATTCCCTGATTTTAAAATGATGGAGGAGGACGTATGAATAATAAGGCGGTAAAGATGGAGATAAAAGACAGCATTTGTATCTTAACTTTAAATCAACCGAAAACACTCAATTCCATGAGCGACGAGATGGCTGAAGATTTCATTGTGGCACTCGAAAAAATAAAAGCCGATCCTGAACCGAAGGTAGTTGTTGTTACGGGCGCAGGCAGAGCTTTCAGCGCCGGAGGCAACCTGGACATGATATCAACGAGGATTGATGCCAGCCCCATGATGACCAAAAAATATGGTTTCGAGTTCTATAAATCTTTTCTCAGAATTATTGAGTTGCAAATTCCAACCATAGCCGCCGTAAATGGACATGCGATTGGCGCTGGGGCTTGCTTGGTCCTGGCGTGTGATATGAGATATGCGGCCGCCAGCAGCAGGATCGGTTTTACTTTTGCCAGAATTGGTCTGCATCCTGGCATGGGAGCCGAATATTTTCTGACAAGAACGATTGGCCGAGCGCGTGCTTTTGAACTGCTGATGACAGGTGACGTTATCACTGCCGATGAAGCCTGCCGCATTGGGTTACTCAATCGCGTCACCCCTCCTGAAGAGTTGATGGAGAGTGTGATGGAGCTAGCTGGCAAAATTGCGGCCATGCCGGTCCTGCCCATTAGAATGCTCAAAGAATCAATTGACGCCAGCATGAGAAGCAGTCTTGATGATACCTTGCGCCGGGAAGCCACATATCAGTCGCTGTGCTATCTCACCGGCGATTTCAAGGAAGGGATTGAAGCGGCGAAAGATAAACGAACGCCGCACTTCAAAGATGAGTATTGACAGATAATTTTTCAAGGGAGATGGAGTGATGAGGCTTACTTTTACCGAAGAGCAAAACAGGTTTCGTCAGGAAGTTCGTGATTTTCTGAAAGGGGAACTTGAAGCCGGTGCGTTTTCCATTGATATTGCAAGTCTTGTTGGCACAGTTTCGCAGGAGTTTTCTCGCAAGATGGCGCAGCGCAGCTGGATCGGAATCACCTGGCCTGAGCAATATGGAGGTCAGGGACGCGGTTATGTTGAAAAAATGATATTGGTTGAAGAACTCATGAGAGTCAAAGCCCCGGTCGGTTATCATTTTTTAGCGGACCGCCAGGTGGGGCCGGCTCTGATAAAATTCGGTTCAAACTGGCAAAAGGAATACTTCTTACCTCGCATCATTGAGGCGGATGACAGCATGCAGTTTTGCCTTCTATTCAGCGAGCCCAATGCCGGTTCCGATCTGGCCGCGGTATCTGCCAAGGCGGTCAAAGAAGGCGATTACTACGTTATAAATGGCCAGAAAGTCTGGACCACCGGGGGCCACACTGCCGATTACGGCTGGATGCTGGCACGAACAAACCTTGACAGTTCGATTCGCGGGCATGTGGCCTGCAGTGAATTCATCATTGATATGAAGTTGCCGGGCGTCACCGTCAGACCGCTCATAAATATGGCTGGGGAGCACAGCTTCAACGAAATATTTTTCGATGATGTCAAAATACACAAAAAATATCTGGTCGGGCAAGAGAATGCAGGCTTTAAGCAAATAATGGCTCAAATGGATTATGAACGGGCGGGCATAGAAAGACTGATGCAGAATTATCCGCTTTTTGAACAGCTCAAAAACCATGTCAAGGAAATGGACAAGAGCCGTGACAAAGGAAATTTTTACCCCTGGGTCAGGGATCAGCTGGCGCAACTGGAAATTGAGTATAACATCGGCCGACTCCTCTGCTATTACACCGCCTGGGTGGTTGATCAGGGTCAACAGCCGTCGAGTCAGGCCGCGCTGACCAAGGCCTATTGCACTCTCTATGAGCAGCGTCTTAATGATATGGTCACCAAGGTCATGGGCCCGCTGAGTCAAATTAAGCGCGGGGTTAAATGGTCCCCGTTCGGGGGGGATCTGGCCACCTGTTATCTATGGGGACCGAGTTACACTCTGCAAGGCGGTTCAGTGGAGGTCTTGAAGAATATAATTGCGCTCAGAGGTTTGGGCCTACCAAGAAGATAGATCGGCGCCCAAGCGATTGAACCTGCAAAGAGGTGAATAAAATGGATTTTAGCCTGAATGAGGAAACCGTTCTGTTAAAGAACAGCGTCGAGCGGTTCTTGCGAGAGAAGTGTCCCGCGTCTTTGGTCAAGGAATTGATCGAGGACGAGGAAGGCTTTTCAAAAGCCATATGGAAGGAAATGGCCGAACTCGGCTGGTTCGGTTTGATCTATGACCAGAAGTATGGAGGGTCCGAAGGCTCGTTTTTTGACCTGTTAATCCTTTTTGAAGAAATTGGAAAGGTTCTTCTCCCGAGTCCGTTTTTTTGCAGCGCCGTTTTATCCGGCCTGGCCATCAATGAAGCTGGAGACGCCGGACTGAAAGAGGAGTATTTACCGGGTATCGTTCGGGGCGAGAAAATCCTTACGCTGGCGCTCCTTGACGAACAGGGAAGATATGACGGTCATGATCCAGATATTGAGGCTGAAAAGACTCAGGATGACGCCTACCTTATTAACGGCGTCAGGCTGTTAGTCCCTTATGCCCATGTGTCTGACGAGATAATCCTTTGCGCTAATGTTAAGGATTCAGGATCCGGAGGGCCAACGCTTTTTATAGTTGACGCAAAAGCCGAAGGACAGGAAATCGTCTCATTAGATACCCTGGCCCAGGAAAAATTATTTGCTGTCATTTATAAGAATGTCAAGGTGCCTGCCGAAAATACCGTCGGAGCTGTGGGCCGAGGACATACTTATCTGGAAAAGGTTTTACCCAAGGCCGTTGTTCTTAAATGCGGGGAGATGTTGGGCGGCTTGCGGCGGGCGATGGAAATGACCGTTGCCTATGTGAAAGAGCGTGAACAGTTTGGCCGGCCTTTAGGGACTCTGCAGGTGGTTCAGCACTACTGCGCGGATATGGCGACTTATTTAGAGACAACCAGGCTGATCACTTATGAGGCGGCTTACCTGTTAAGTGAAGGCCTCCCCTGCGATAAAGAGATCGCCATGGCGAAAGCCTGGTGCAGCAATGCTTACCAAAAGACGACGCAGATCGCTCAGCAATTACATGGGGGTATCGGTTTTACAGAGGAACATGATCTGCATTTATACTATAAACACGCCAAGGCGTCTGAGCTTGACTTTGGTGGTTCCATGTTCCATCGCTCCAAAGTTGCAGATGAAATGGGTATTTGAAGATCGTTACAGGTAAAACCCTTTCCAACAATTTGTCAAAGTTGCAGCTGCCTTGGCGGCCGATAGCCATCTTTCTGGTCCTGGCTCTGATCCTGGCAGCCTGGGGATGGTTCTGGTCAACCACCAGCCACAGCAGCAGTGACACCCTCCCCAGCAGCCGCCATTTGTATCTTTCTTAAGAGAGCAGTTGAAGGTAACGAGGAAATAAAGCGGCCGGCTGAATTTCCCGACGAGTTGTTTTTTCTGCTTTGCCAGGCTCGCTCAAATTTGGGCCTTCTTAATGGGGCGGAATCGTTCCCATGTGCAGTGGAAACGCACCGGAAGGACGGTCATAAAAATATAGCCGGAGGGTTTCTTTGATGGCCGTGAAAGCCAGGTCGTCCCAGGCAATTTCATCCTTGCCAAAGAGCCTGACTTCCAGGCTTTCTTTACCAGGCTTAAAATCACGGTCAAGCAGGCGGGCGCGAAAGATGAGATAAACCTGGCTGATGTGGATGAGGTTAAAAACAGTGTAAAGCTCTGTAACTTCAACCCTAGCGCCTGCTTCCTCCAGCGTCTCCCTCCTGACTCCCTCTGATAAAGTCTCCCCGTTTTCCAGATAACCGGCTGGAAGGGTCCAGAGTCCGTAGCGCGGTTCGATGGCGCGGCGACAGAGCAGTATTTTGTCTTCCCATTCCGGGATGCAACCGACAACCATTTTGGGATTCTCATAATGAATGATATGGCAGGCATCACAGATATAGCGGGGACGGTCGTCACCCGGCGGGATACGCAGCGTTACCGGAGCTCCGCAGTTTCTACAAAAATTCATGGACTTTTAAACTCTCCTGGAGCATTTTTTCTCAGCTATCACAAGAGCTAGCTTTTTTCTTGCCTCTCATTTTAAAACATACCATATTTCTATTCCTGATTAAATAGAGCCCGCCTTGCTTTTGGGGAGCCGATTGCCAGCCGTCAGGCCATTGCCTTCATGTTGGCCGAGCAGGCCATGAAGGTCGTGGACTACGGGGTTCAGATATTGGGTGGAAGGCCTGGCCACCGGGTCATGAGCGACCTTGCCAGGCACGCCTCAAGTCGTGTTCGCAAAAGACAGATTAAAGTTCGATGCATCCGCACAGGAGGATTAAATGATCAATTGTAGGTCAGGGTGCGAAGCTCCCTGACACAAATTGTCAGGGAGACCCGTTTCCCCGGGCCACCCCTGAGCCCTTTCCGGATCAAGTACGTGCTTATTATTAAATTGCGGTTGGTTTGATCAGGCTACTTGATTTCGACTTGATTGACTTGACGCCGGGCCGTGCATATCGAGGCTGTTACGGAATTGAAAAAGCTTTTTTTCCCGCGCCGTAACCTCACGAAGGCGTCTGCTCGTGCGCTCGCGGCGGAAGGCCAAGCTGAAGGATATTTCTTTTTTCAGTTTTTTAAGGCAGCTCATAGACCAATTACCATGTCACATTAATGGCTGGGGTTGTTTCAGCCCCTGTTAATCCTGCAGAGGTACTTGACCAGGATTCTTCTTTCATAAAGGGATAAGGAAAAATAAAAAGGACTCATCATCAGGACTCTGATGATTTGCTGTTTCGTCATTAGGCGCGACTCCTTTACTTAAATTTATTCCTGTCTGCCTTTGCTTTACCATTGGTGTGGCTTTGTCCGGAAGACGTTATTTCTGACTGTTATTAGACCTCTGCTCAAACTTATTGTAAATACGAAGAAAGTAGTATTTTTTTATCTTTTTTACTGGCACTTAAGTATGAGGGGCGGATTTTTTTGGTCTTTTTTCTAGCACTAAAGTATTAGCAGGAATTCAGCTGAAGATTGAAATGAGATAAATCAGGTAAGAGGCATGTAACATCCAGGTATGCCGACTTAAGTCTTGACTCGCATCCTGTCAGCTTTGAAGCGGTCGGTTATGGATATAAAGGTTGCAACTGACCCTGTCCGGGTCTTTATTGTCTGGCTTCCTGCGTCCTTTTCCAATCGGCATAACGCATCACGGCGGCCATGGCCTCTACGGTGCGTTCTGGAGTGGAATAAAAAGGAATATCGTTTTTCATGAGATAACTCACGGCGGCATCGGTATAATCGCTGAAAGAAGTAACAATGACCGGACATGACATCTTTTCTTTTAATTCGATTAACTCCTGATACATTTTGATCATTTGTGATTCTAAAGCTGAAATGTCAACCGGCGATATATCGAGAGCTTCCTGCCTCAGGTTTTTTGTGAACCCTAAACCGCCCACACCGTGGATCAGGACTGCATCCACTTCTCCAGCCTTGAAAATCGTTCTGGGAATCGTATCAATCATGGCTTGAAGATTGGTACTGTATGTCAAGTCCACCGGATTCGCAGCGGAGCCGGTCTTAGGCACCATGGGTGTGATTTCATCCTGAATTTTTTTTGAAAATAAAGGCACCTCGATGTTGTTACGGGCGCAGGCGTCAGCCATGGAGGTCACCGGTCCGCCGGAATGGCTGAGAATACCGACCCGGCGGCCTTGAGGAATCGGGGTCGTGGCCAGAGCCCACGCCCAGTCAAAAAGACGTTCCATGCTTGGAGCTCTGATGATGCCGCACTGCCGAAAGGCGTTATCATAGATGATGTCATTACCGCCCATGGCGCCGGTGTGGCTGGCGCCTGATCTGGCCCCGGCTTCGGTGCCGCCGACATAGTAGGCTACGATCGGCTTCTTCATCGAAACCCGTCTTGCAACTTCGACGAACTCCCGGCCGCGCCTGATGACTTCGATGTATAAGACCACGACTTTTGTTTCCGGGTCCTGGCCGAGGTATTCGAGGCCGTCCACCATATCAATATTAGCTTCGTTGCCGAGACTGACGGCCTTGGAATAACGAATATTTCGCATGGCAAGATAGGGTAAGACCTGGGTGACGTAAGTGCCTGAATGGCTGAGGACACCCATGGGCCCCGGGCCAACGAGATAGGGGAAAACGGTCAGGTTGAAATTTCGTTTGGCGTTTATAACACCGATACAGTTTGGCCCGATAAAACGGATCTGGTAGCGCCGGGCAATGGCCTTTAATTCTTCTTCGAGCTTTTCCCCTTCCTGACCGCGCTCCTTGAATCCGCCGCTGATCACAACGGCGTGTTTAATTCCTTTACGTCCGCACTGATCCATGATTTCCAGCACGATACGGGTCGGCACAACCAGTACCGCCAGGTCTGGGACCTCAGGCAACTCCCCAATCGTTTTATAAGCCGGTATCCCTAAAACAGTTTGCTCTTTGGGATGAATCGGCCAGACCTTGCCTTCAAATGGCTCATTAATAAGATGGGTAATCTGGTTGGTGCCCATGGTCAGGGGATTATTCGAAGCGCCGAAAAAAGCAATTGATTTTGCGTTCATTATCGTGTGGAGCGGATTTTCATTCATCGTCTCATTTCCTCTAAGAAAGTAGCTGTTTTTAACTGGGCGGTAGTATATGGAGTAGGGCGCCTGCATGTCAAGCAGAAGAATCCGGATATACATGATAACCGGATATTTAAGCAGGGTGGTTGCGCCGCCTGGAACACAAAAGCCCCTGAATATGCCATTAAAATAAATGCGAATCCATTTTGGCCACAGCGTCATGATGATCGTCCTTTGTGTTCTCATATGCATCCTGCGCATGTTTCTGTTCGTTATCTAATTATGGATGATCTTTTTTACAAAATACCGTTAAAGACGCTTCTTTTTATTTTTTAAGTTCACAGAATTACTTTACATATTTTCTTCACAAATATATAATTTAGACTGTGAACTTCACTTTTTTTTAAGAAAGGAGATTCTGCATGAGCACTGAGGGTGAAAGCCTTGTGTCCATTAATGAAGGGGCCCGGATTTTAGAAGTTTCACGCCGAACCATCTACACATATGTCAAGGAAAACAAGCTGTCTCTGGTAAAAAAGAAAAACCGTTCCTTTCTCAAGCGGGATGAAATTAGTCAGTTTAAGGAGTCAAGAATATCAACAGAGAGAAGAAAGAAGCCCGGTCCGCCCCGACAGGTTTCTTTTGACCCTGACAAGTATGTCTTGATTGAGAAGAAGCATTATGAAGGGTTACTCATTCGTCTGGCGCAGCTCGCGACTGAAGCCGGTAATTTAACGGAAAAAAAGATATTTTTACTTGAAGATCTGCGAAGAAAAAAAGAAGGTGTTTTGGATCGTATTTTAGGATTCTTCATAAAGTAAAGAGGTGTTTGACTTGTCCGGTCAGTGAAAAACACGGATCAGGTGAGCTCATGGCAAATGAGAGGATTAATTCCCGCGGCGATGCCCAATACCTTTCGCGGGCAGTGTTCTGGCCCTGGATCTGGGTTGTGATTTTTGGGATTGCCTTCGCCTGGGTTGAAAGTGCGGCGGTCGTTTATCTCCGTGAAATTTACTTCAACGGTTCCTTTGAATTTCCCATCGTTACCGTGTGGGAGGATGGCAGGCGCGTCGTGGATGAACTCGGGCGCATCGAGTTCGGGCGTGAGGTCGCAACAATTATTATCCTGGCCGCGGTGGGTTGCATTACCGGAAGGAATGCCTTACAGAAATTCTGTTTTTTTATAATTGCGTTTGGTGTCTGGGACATTTTCTACTACATCTGGCTTCGGGTTATGATTGACTGGCCTGAAAGCCTCATGACATGGGACCTTTTGTTTTTTATACCTCTGCCTTGGGTTGGTCCGGTGATAACGCCGGTCTTGATTGCCTTGGCGCTGGTCATGTTCGGAACAGTCCTTGTTCATTATGACGAAAAGGGGTTTGCCATCGCCTGGCGCTGGTTTGACTGGGCCATTGAAATAACCTGCGGTCTGCTGCTGGTCTTGGCTTTTTGCTGGGACTGGAAGAACATCATCCGCCTGCCCGACGGCGTTCCTCGCGACGGCATTCCGAACCCGTTTTTCTGGTGGCTCTTTTTGCCGGTATATCTTTTTGCGGTAGCCTACTTTGCCTTCAGGTTCAAGAAGATCGTTTCCGCTGGCCGCTCTCGGAATTAGACCAGTCTCTTAGCGGGTGTTCTTTCACGTTAGGCTGTAAGCCTGATCCTCTCCCCTTGGATTTCGACGGTCGTCCTGGAATAGGTGCTCTTGCGTATGATTTTTCCATCCTTAAAATGGATGACATCCACGCCATACCTGCGTTCCGGCTTTCCTTCATAGTTTTTTTCGGTCGAGGGCCAGTCAAGGTGCCACTGATAGAGGAGTTTCTGCTCGGTTTCATCAATAAAGAGGTCCTCAGCCGTGAATTTGAAACCACCGTGGTCTGCGAACCATGGTGTCCATGCTTGCCGCAGGGCCTCCCGGCCTTGCGCTCTTCCTCCGGTCCAGTTTTCAAAGAGGCCGTCCTCATGAAAAAGTTCCATGACCCCATCAAGGTCGTGGTTGTCCCAGGCATGGCCCCATTGAGCCATGGCCTCTTTGATTTCTTCTCGTGAAAGTCCCATCTGCCTCTCCTTCTTTTAAGAAAAATTGATCATGGTATGGTATTCAATATTTTGCCTCGGCCGATTCTGGCCCGGAGCCGAAGGCTGAACTTCTTCAGCCCCAGTGAGGTCGTTCAGCCGTCCAGTCACTAACGGTTTTTCGCAGCCACTCTTCCAGACCCCCGGTCATATAGAATCTTGGAAAGAGAAGGTCATCATTCGGCTCAATAATATTATCCCTGACCGCGATTCTGGCAAGTGCGGTGTAAGGATAAATGCGGATGCCTATGGTGATTTTCACAGACTCTAAGTCTAATGAATCGGTAAATTCCAGGCTTTCTTTAACCGTCTTTTTATTTTCACCTGGGCCTCCCAGTAATAAAAATCCCATCTGTTGAATGCTATATTTTTTAAACCATCCTGAAATCTGGCGTACATCTTCGGGTTGAAACTTCTTGTTCATGATCTTGAGGATTTTGCTTGAACCGCTTTCAGACCCCAGACTGATGCCTCTGCATCCAGCCCTGGCCATCTTCTCCACCAGTTCCTCATCCATCTTCCATGGGTAGACAATACAGGTCCAGGATACGCTTATCCCAGCGGCTATTATTTGGTCGCAAAGCGCCTTGGCATATGAAGTCGGCAGATTGAAAATATTGTCAACAAAGGCAAAACGTTTAAAGCCTGCTTCCACATACCGGCGCATTAGCTCCACGACCCGCTCAGGGGAACGACGGCGCGTCATCCGTCCCTCAATGATCGCCGTGGAGCAGTAGTTGCAATCCATGGAACATCCCCGCCGCGTCTGCACTGGAATCCAGGTCCGCTGGTCCTTTAAAGTGGAAGGAATCCAGGGTGGGTCCTCGGGAAGCGGCAGAAGGCAATCGTCCAGGCTCCTTAAAAGCCTGACCTTACCTTGAAGGCCGCCTTCCGGGAGATATAGTCCAGGAATCCCTGAGAGATCGGCCTTGCGATGAAGCCGCTCCAGGAGCGTAATAAAAGCTATTTCGCCTTCCCCCTGGATACCCATGTCAGCCTTGAGATAATCCAGCGCGCTTTGCGGGTAGATGCTGTAACCCGCACCTCCGAGGATGATAGGGGCATGAGAAAGACCTTGGCATCTGGTAACGATTTCTTTGATTGAATCCAGGAGAAATTTTGGGTTTTCCATGGTCTGGTCATCAATATTTCTGACCGATATTCCAATGGCCTCAGGTTCGAAGGCTTCGATGATCTCTTTGAGCGCTGTCAGGCTATCCTGCTCAGCCATAAGGGTTTTCAGATTTACGTCATGTCCGGCTCTTTGAGCTGCCGCGGCGACGCAGGCCAGCCCTAGAGGTAAAACAGGCATGCCGGTCTGCTCTGTATCGGCAGACACCAGGAGAACCTTCATCTATGAATACCCTTCATCTACTTTTTTTCGGTTTGTTATTTCTCTCTCAGATCCTTTGTTTTATGGCGCGCCCCTTGCAGAAAAGGGATTAATATTCGATTGGTGTTGCTTTTCTTTTTTTGAGGACTGGAATTGAAAGCCAGTATTTTCATGATGCTTTCCTTGTTGTTTATGCTAAGCCTCTTTATCCAGGCCGACTTCGTCGCCCGCCGTGAAGTAAATAAAGACCAGGATCATGATCAGTTGTAGGTCAAGGTGCGAAGCTCCCTGACACAAAACATGGTTAATATTGTCAGGGAGACCAGCTTCGCAGGCCACCCTGACCTACAAGGCAGCTTTAAGGGGCTGATTCAGGAACAAGGTAAAAGGACGTTGGTTAAATCTCCTTTTGATGTGGAGTGAGTATAGGAAACAAAGGCGGGGGTGTCAAACTTCAATGCGCAAGGAACGGCATCCCAGACCCTGTTGCGAATTGCAGGGGAACTCGGCTGACTCAAAGATTCTATAGGGTGAACTCGATAGTGAAAATGGCCCCGCGTTTTCCAATGTTGGCCACGGAGATGCTCCCGTTGTGGTCCTCGACCACCTTGCGGGCGTTCGCCAGGCCCAGGCCCTGTCCTCTTTTTTTGCCAGAGACAAAAGGGGTAAAGATGCGGGGCAGGATATGAGAAGGGATGCCCTGGCAGTTGTCCTCAAAGGTTAAAAGGACTCGGTCCGGTGTTTTTTCAAGCCTGATCACGATATGGCAGTTCCGGCCGCAGGCTTCGACACTATTCCTGATCAGGTTTTCGACGACCGTGCCGAACCAGTCCTTATCTACCAGAAAGCCGCATTCATCTTCAGGCAGGTGCATTTCAAACGCGACCTTCCGTTCATAGTCGGCCCGGCGCTGGAGCGAGGCCAGTTTATCCCTCACGGCCTGGACAAGGTCCATGTCACGGTGCAGGGTGAGTTCCGGCTGGTTGAAAAGGGAAAAGTTCTTGAGCAAAGTCTCAATCTGTCTCGAGTTGTCCCGGGCCATGATTAGGCTTTTTTTCTCTGTCTTGAGGTCAAATGCCTCAGGACTTTTTTTCAGCCGTTTCAGAATGAGGTTCAGGAAGCCGGAAACGCCGACGTTGAGGGAACGGATATCATGGGCAATCGAGGTCGAATGGCGCCCCGAGAGCACCAGGTTCCGGTTTTCGTCATAATACTGGCTCAGCTTGTCCCGGTATTCCTTGATGGAAATAATCAGGCCGGCCAGGGCTGAATAGTCCTTCAGAGCGGCAACGACATCCGGGGAGAACGGCCCGGCGCCCTCCTTCTTGTCAACCACCAGCACATATTTGGTCCGGTCCTCCGGGACATCCTCTTCAGTAAATTCGATGGGGAAGGCGGCGCGGGCGTATTCTCCTTCCTTGAAACGGGTGGTGGCGTATCCATCAACCCGGGAGGCAATGATAACCCGGTCTTCAATAACCGCATCCCCGGTAATGGTCTGAGGCTTGATAACCAGAGATTTTTCCTCCGGGTCCACGGCCTCCATGTCGCGCTTGCTGGAAGCCCGCAGGAAGAGCCGGTTTTCGATAAAATCCACCTCGTAAACTCGCGCTTCGATCAGGCCCGGTTCCAGTTCCTTGGCCGCCCTAGCCACATGGGAAAGGAAGTCATCCATGTCGAGCTTCGGCTCGAGAATGCGAGCCATGAGGCTGCGGAGGTCGGTTACGATTGATTGATAGAGGTCCTGCATGAAACGGCTGCCTTTAAAGTTTGGTAGCAGATAGGGGCCAACCCTTTAAATAATAGGGCGGGGATAAACCCCGCTCCTACTCTAAAACTCTAAATTGGTATTGTAGGGGCGGGGTTTATCCCCGCCCGTATTTTTACGATGACTATAAATCGGTATGACCATTGATGACTTTTTCAGTATCCTTCGCAATGAAGATAGGCCTGAAATTTATAACCGGCCTTTCATATGTCAATAAAGCCCAGACTACTAAGAACGCGCTTATAAACAACGGGTCATATATAATATAAAAAAACGTGCAAATTCAATGGGTTTCATACTAGTAAATCCTGAAACAGAAAAAATAGTTTGTTAGAAGCCCTTCGCTTTCGCTCTGGACAGGCTCCGCTACGCAACCCACCATTCTATCAAATGGGCTATAGGTCCATGAAACGACCTTGATCCTGATGGGTGCTTGGTGCAGCAAAGACTGAGACCAAAACCAATAGAAACTACGGACGCGGTATTGAAGGTGGTAACGTCCCAAGCGAGAAAAAGTCGCCAAAACG